>NZ_JAVWUP010000009.1:0-37115 GCF_036667095.1 Gordonibacter sp.
TGTGGCCATGGGCAACGATGTCGACGGCATTTTCTTCCGCGAAATGCCCGCCGTGCTTTGAGGTTTGATTTTGCTTTGTCGAAGAGGGTCCCCGACGGGGCTCGACTGGGAGGATGGTGCGCCAACTAATGGCGCACCTCCTAGCCGATGTTCAGGTTTGCGAGCTGGGGCTTTTGATGCTCCCCTGCGGCGCGCGTTCTTCTTCATTCTCCGTCTTCCGGTTGCTCGCCTGTGGAGTTTTCGTCTTCGCTGAAACCATTTCGGCAGATTTTGCGTGTTCTTAGTAAACGTACTTGGCGCATCTTTCGGGGCGATTTCAGCTTGGTCCGATAGGGTGAATCATCGCCAGTGCAGACGAAAGGACGGCAAGGCATGAAAGACAACGCAAGACGGCGCGCAGGCGGCGTAGAGGTGTGGGCCTATCACCGCGGCATGCTTGGGCGGGCGAATGTGGTGCGCGCGGTGGTCGTCGTGGCATGCGCCGTGCTGGTCGTCGTTGCGGTGTTCGCCTTCTTGCGACCGGGTGAGGCCTCGGGTGCTGTTGAACATGCAGTTGCGGAAGAAATCGTCCGCATCGACGCCAACGCTCATGTTGGCACCAACGTCGAGACCGGTGTTGAGGTTGCTTCCGGCGAAGCGTTATCCCTGCCTCGATCGGTGCAGCTAGATGTGCCGTCGTACGCGCAAAACCCCCTGCTGCCAACAGGGTGCGAATCCGTTGCTCTGACCGATGTGCTTGCGTATCGCGGCTTCGACTTAGCGACGACCGACATTGCCGATACCTGGCTTCCGTTGAGCGAAACCGATTTCGTCAATGCGTTTATGGGGGATCCCTACCGCGTTGAGGGAAATTCCTGTATGGCGCCGTGCATCGCGCAAACGGCCTCGGCCTTTCTCGCAGCGCAAGGATCGGCCCTGGTCGCCTACGACGCGACCGACATGACGGTTGAGGTTGTGCTGCAGACGGTGGCATCGGGCGTGCCGGTCGTCGCCTGGTGCACCATCGACCTTGTCGATCCCGGCGTGCCGTATGCGGTAGCCCGGCAAGATGGCCGCGTGTACGAGCTCTACGACGTCAGCCATTGCGTAGTGGTGAGCGGCTACGATCTGAACGAAAGCGTCGTATACGTAAGCGACCCCCTCGAAGGCCAGGTGACCTACGATCTGGCCCTGTTCGCCTCTCGCTATTACGAGCTTGGCGCCCAAGCGGTCGTGGTGGCGTGATGCAGCTATAATGGCAAGACGATACTGCTGAGACGTCGAATCATTTCAAGCTGTTCGATCTTATGCTGGATACTGCAAGCGAGCCGTTGTCGTTGGAGCTTCTGTTGGCGTTCCCTATTTCATCAGCATGCGCAGCAACTTGATCTTGTCGCCGAACGGGGGGTTGCGTACGGGAAGCTCGATCCACGTGCCCTTCTTGAGCGTGCTTTTGTAGTGGGTGAAGCAGTCGAAGCCCACCTTGCCGTGGTAGGCACCCATGCCGGAGTTGCCTAGGCCGCCAAAGCCCATGTGGTTGTTGGCCAGGTGCACAATTACGTCGTTGATGGTGGCACCGCCGAAGGGCAGCTCGCGGATGACGCGCTGCTGCACGTCGCGGTCGTCCGAGAACACGTAGGCGGCCAGCGGCGTTTCGAACGTGCGCACGATGGCGAAGGCCTCGTCGAGCGTCTTGTAGGTGATGACGGGCAGCACGGGGCCGAAGATCTCCTCGTTCATGACGGGGTCGTCAAGCGTCACGCCGCGCAAGCACGTGGGCTCGATGCGCAGCGTGTCTGCATCGCCATGTCCGCCGAATGCCACGGTCGCGTTCGGGTTGCGGTTCTCGATGAGCCCCATCACGCGCTCGAAGTGGCGCTTGCTTATCAGGTGCGGCCACTCTTCGCCGGCCAAGATGTCTTTGCCGTAATACTGGTGGAAGCAGGCGTCCGTCTGCGCCACGAAATCGTCTGCGACGCTCTCGTGCACGAGAAAGTAATCCGGAGCCACGCAGGTTTGCCCCGAGTTGATGCCCTTGCCCCAGGCAATGCGCTGCGCCGCGCGCTTTACGTTGGCCGTCTCGTCCACGATGCACGGGCTCTTGCCGCCCAGCTCCAGCACCACGGGCGTGAGGTGCTTGGCTGCGGCCTCCATGATGGTGTGTCCCACGCTCGGGCTGCCGGTGAAGAAGATATGGTCCCACTTCACTTCAAGCAGCCAGTCGTTCATGGCTCCCGAGCCGGGGAAGGCGCACACATACTCGGGTGGGAACACGTCTGCCAGCATGTCTGCCAAAAGCTCGCCGGTGGCCTTCGAGGTGCGCGAGGGTTTGAGCGCCACGCAGTTGCCCGCCGCGATGGCGTCCACCATCGGCACGAGCGCCAGCTGCAGCGGATAGTTCCAAGGGGAGAGCACCAGCACGACGCCAAGGGGACTGGGGTATACCTTCGACGTGGCGTGGAAGTGCACGATGGGCGTGGGCACCCGTCGCGGCTTCGCCCAGCGGCTCAGGTGCTTCAGGCAGGTGTTGATCTCGTCGTAGACGATGCCGAGCTCCGTGGCATAGCCCTCGAACGGCGCTTTGCCTAGGTCGGCCGTGAGCGCGGACAGAATGCGCTCCTCGTTTGCCTTGAGGTAGGCCTTCAGCTGCACGAGGGCCTGACGCCGGTGCTCCACGGGAAGCGTGGCTCCGCTCTGGAAGTGCGCGTGCATCTTCTGCGCGGCGGCTTCGACGTCGGCGATGCTGTTGAACGTGGGGGTGGTCATGGGCTTGCTCTTTCTCGCGGTGTTTGCAGCAGGGCTTCCGGGATGCTGGCGTTTCTTTCCCGGTAAGTGGGTGCGACGACGCGCTCAGTACGTCGCGTTCAGTATGTCCAAGGCATTTTCCACCGTGATTTCCGTCTCGTTGTAGAGAGCGGCGCCATCGTAGCGGGCTTGTTTGGCAACCGCTTCCAGCAGGTCGCGCTCCACGCCCAGCTCCGACAGCGCAAGCGGCACGCCGTAGGTGTCGTGGTAGAAAGCGTTCAGGGCCAACAACTCGTCGCAGAAGGCCAGGTCGCGCTCGGCGGGGGTTGCGTTCGGTCCCAGCTCGGCGGCGCGCTTCGGGCTCAGGTGCCCCAGCAGCTCGCCGTAGGTGCCCGCGTGCACGCCGTGGTGCAGGTTGAAGCGCACGCAGTGGGGAAGCAGCATCATCATAGCCTGGCCGTGCGGAATGTGGCAGAGGCCGCCCAGCGAGTGCCCGATGGCGTGCACGATGCCCACCATGGCGTTGCTGAACGCAGCTCCCGCCATGAGCGAGGCCAGCGCCAGGTTCGCGCGCGCATCCACGTCGCCGCCCTCGGCGCAGGCACGCGGCAGGTTGGCGGCAATAAGCTCGATGGCCTTTACGGCGAACGCATCGGACACGGGGTTTTTCTGGATGGACGTGTACGCCTCGATGGCATGCGTGAGCGCGTCCATGCCGGTGGTGGCCGTGAGCTTCGGCGGAAGCGAACTGGTGAGTGCCGGGTCTAAAATGGCCACATGGGGAACCAGCTTATAAGAGGCAAACGACAGCTTCGCGTGCTTCTGCGTGTCGGCCACCACGGCCACGAGCGTGACCTCGCTGCCGGTGCCGGCCGTGGTGGGCACGGCGATGAACGGCGGCAGATCGTGCTGCAGGATCTCCGAGCCTTGCAGGGTGGCGAAATCCACGCCCTCGCAGGCGAGCGATGCTGCCGCGCCCTTTGTGGTGTCGATGACCGAGCCGCCGCCGATGGCCACGAAGCCATCGCAGCCGCGCGCGGCGAAGAGGCGCGCCACGTCGTTCACCACGTCCATCGACGAGTCGGGCGGCACCTGGTCGAACACCTCGTAGGCCACGCCGGCCGCGTCGAGCACGTCGGTGAGCTTGGCGGCGATGCCCAGTTTCATCAGTCCCGCATCGGTCATGACCAGCGGGTGCGCCACGCCCCGGTCGGCCAACTCGCCGGGCAGCTTGTCAAGCGCATGGGCCCCGCATATTATCTTGGTGGGGCAGGCGAACTCGAATCCCTCCATAGCGTACTCCTTTGATGGAAAACCTTCCGTGCGGCATCGTCGATTCTCGTAGGGCAGGGTAGCTTGGGCCGCCGCGTCGTCGGCGCACGCCGCATGGCTCCCCGCACGCTCAGCTTGCGACGGCCTTCTTTGTGCGGTATGCAGCGCGCCAGCCGAAGAACATCTTCAGCAGAGCGGTGAACATATAGGTAAGCGATACGCCGGTATTGTTGGGGCCGCGCGTGGAGAAAGCGCGTTCGGCCAGGGCGTCTTTCAAGGTTTCCCCACCGGTGAAGCAAGAGAACGCGTAGGCGAGCGAGCGGAATGCGATGACGTAGTCGACCGTGGCCGCCTGCGCATCGGCGCTGGGCTGTCCGCTGCCTGGTTCGACATCACGTGCGAGCGAAGCGGGCGCTATGCGCTTGAACGTGCCTTTGCTGGTACGACGGCAGATGCAGGCCAGCCTTGTGCCGCCCACGGTCAGCATGAACGTATAGCCGGACTCCAGATAGTCGACTTCAGCTTGTATTTTTGGGGAAACAGGGCGAAACAGGTTGATGAGGTGGGGAAGCAAGCGCAGCAGTATGCGTACGTACAGCGCTTGGAAGCGGGCGCCGACCGTACGACGCGGAGATTTTTGGTCGGGCATGGGCGCTCCTTGCAATTCAAAACGGCGGTGGCTCGTATGATAGCACGCATGGCAGCCTGTTCGGCAAGGCTGCTTTCGGATGCCGTGCGCAATAGGTCAGCTTACGGAAGGGATGGTTCTTTACCTCGGCATCGTCCTGCGGGTGTAGGATCGCGTACACCAAATGATGTAATTCTGCAACGCGAGGATGACGATTGAGTTAAAGGATTCCTGCTCATAAGGCACGCGTGGTAAGGTAGCGACATCACCAACATGAGCGTTGCGATCAACGACCATCCCGGACATCAAGGAGCGTGAACTTAAGATGACTGATATGCACGGTAACACCCCCTCCGGCGGACCTGTTCCGCCTCCAACGCACGACCCGCATGCTCAGCATGCCGTCCCAACGGGCCAGCAGCCCTACTACCAGCAGCCCCAGAACCACCAGCCGTACCATACGGCCGGTCAGGTAACCTACGAGAAAAAGTCGCCGAGCGGCCATACGTTTTTGTACGGATTCCTGGGTGCGTTGCTTGCCGTGGCTATCGGCTTTGGAGGCTTCGCCATCTGGCAGGGCACCATGGGCGCCAGCAGCTCCAGCGCGCCGCAAGCGCAGCTCGGCTCGTCTGAGTCCAGCACGATCAACGCCGACGAGCAAGATGCCACGCTGCCCGAGGTGGTAGCCAAGAAGGCCCTGCCTTCCGTCGCGGCCATTGACGTGTACACAAACCAGTCCGCCGGCGGTTTCCCGGGCAGCGGCAACAGCGGTACCAGTACGCTGGCCCAGTCCTCGCTCGGCAGCGGCGTGGTGCTGACGAAGGACGGCTACATTGTCACGAACAACCACGTAATCGAAGGAGCCGACGCCCTGAAGGTCACGGTGGCCGGCGAGCAGCACGATGCCGAGATCGTGGGCAGTGACCCCAGCTCCGACCTGGCCGTTATTAAGGCGAAGGACGTCAACGACCTGACGCCGGTCGAGGTGGGTAACTCTGACGACCTCACTATCGGCGAGTGGGTTATGACCATCGGTAGTCCGTTTGGCCTAGAGCAGTCCGTGGCTACCGGCATCGTGTCGGCTACCAGCCGCTCCCAGATCATGGACAGCGGTACCGACCAGTACGGCAACAGCTCGGGCGAGACAACCATCTATCCGAACATGATCCAGACCGATGCCGCCATCAACCCCGGTAACTCCGGTGGCGCGCTGGTGGACTCTGACGGCAAGCTTATCGGCATCAATACGCTGATCACGTCGTACTCGGGCAACTACTCCGGTGTCGGGTTCGCCATCCCGGTGAACTACGCCATGGGTATCGCCCAGCAGATCATCGATGGCAAGATCCCGACCCATGCGCAGCTTGGCGTGTCCCTCTCCACGGTGAGCCCGCAGATCGCCCAGCGCTACGGCTTCGCGGTTGACAGCGGTGCCTACATCGCTGGCGTCCAGAGCGGTTCCGGCGCAGCATCGGCCGGCCTGCAGGAAGGCGACATCGTCACCAAGTTCGACGGCAACAACGTTACCTCTGCTGACGACCTCATGCTGGACGTTCGCTCCAAGAACCCTGGCGACAAGGTGACGCTTGAGGTGAACCGCAATGGCGAGAACAAGCAGGTCGAGGTGACGTTGGGTTCCGATGAGAGCACCCAGGCCGCTTCGACCCAGCAGAACAGCGCACAGGGATCTATGCTTGAGCGCTTGTTCGGCGGCGGATCGTCCTCGAACGGCGGTAGCGCTTCGTAAACGAGGCCCAGGCGGATCATCGTCTGAATACAGAACGACAGCGGCCCCGGATTCGTCCGGGGCCGCTTTGCGGTATGCCGAGCAGTGTGTCCTGAAGCGAGTAGGATACGACAGAAAGGAGGCGCGCGCTCTAATGGGTGAAAGTCCCTAACACGCCCGGCAGTGGGAAGTGTATAGCCAAGGGCACGTTTGCGTTTGCACCCGCGGCCACCCTGTCTGCTCATTAAGTGAACTGGCCGGAAAAGGCCTTGAGAGGTGCGCACCCTTTTCTGTTTTCGGGTAAGATTGTGGCCAACGTATGCATACTTGAAGGTCATCGAAGGGATTGGTCCATGGCGGAAGAGAAAGCGAACGCAGAGGCGAGTGCTGAAGAGCGGGCGAAGTGGGCGCGCGTGCGCGAGCGGGGCTATGCGTATCCGCGTGTGCTGCTGAAGCTGTCCGGTGAGGCGTTGGCCGGCAATGTCGGGTACGGCATCGACCCGAAGGTTGTGGACGCGCTGGCCGACGAAATAGCCGACATCGTGCACGACGAGGTCGAGGTGGCCGTCGTGGTGGGCGGCGGCAATATTTTCCGCGGTTTGGCGGGATCGGCGGAGGGCATGGACCGTGCGCAGGCCGACTACATCGGCATGCTGGCTACCGTCATGAACGCGCTCGCGCTACAGGACGCTTTCGAGCGCCACGGCATCTTCTCGCGTGTGCAGAGCGCTATCACCATGCAGGAAGTGTCCGAGCCCTATATCCGCCGTCGTGCCGTGCGCCATTTGGAGAAGGGCCGCGTGGTCATCTTGGCCGCCGGCACCGGCAATCCGTACTTCACCACCGACACCACGGCTGCTCTTCGCGCGTGCGAGTTGGACGTGAGCTGCCTCATGAAGGCCACGAAGGTGGACGGCGTGTACGATAGCGACCCTGCGAAGAACCCCGATGCGAAGCGCTTCGACCGCATCAACTACATGGACGTGCTCTCGAAGGGCCTGAACGTCATGGATTCCACGGCCACATCGCTGTGCATGGACAACAGCATGCCCATGATCGTGTTCGACTTGACGGTCGAAGGAAACATTTCGCGCGCTTTGAAGGGCGAAAACGTAGGAACCACGGTAGAATAGATGCGAAAGCGGTCGCGCTTCGGATGCGTCCGCTCACGCCGCAGGGAGTCGGGTGAAAGGAACTGCAATGGTGAACGATATTCTCGAGCAGGGCGAAGACCGCATGAAAAAGGTGCTCTCGTCGCTGCATGACAGCTTCGGATCGGTGCGTACGGGTCGGGCGAGCGCTCTGCTGCTCGATCGCATCAAGGTTGATTACTACGGCGTGCCGACGCCGGTGAACCAGATGGCCGGCGTGAAGACGCCCGATGCTCACATGTTGGTCATCGAGCCGTGGGACAAGGGTGTGCTGGGCGCTATCGAGCAGGCTATCCTTCAAAGCGACCTCGGCGTGACGCCCTCGAACGACGGCTCCATCATTCGTCTGCCGTTTCCCTCGCTTACCGAGGAGCGTCGTCGCGAGCTGGTGAAACAGTGCAAGGGCTATGCCGAGGAAGCGCGCGTGGCCGTGCGCAGTGCGCGCCGTGATGCGAATGCTGCCATCGAGCGCGCCGTCAAGGAAGACAGCCTCCCCGAGGACGACGAGCGTCGCGGCCAGGCCGAGGTGCAGAAGCTTACCGACCGCTACATCGCCGAGGTTGACGAGGTCTTCAAGAAAAAAGAAGCCGAAGTGATGGAGATCTAGTAGGTTGAACAAGCCGCTCGAATGCATATTTCCCAATCCTCCGACAGGCGTCGATCCGACGTTGCTGGATGTTGATGCCGTGCCGCGGCACGTTGCCGTTATCATGGACGGCAACGGGCGCTGGGCCAAAGAGCGCGGCAAGAATCGACTGTTCGGCCACAAGGCCGGTATCGACGCGGTGCGGGAAACCATCCGATGCGCATCCGACCTAGGCGTGCGCTACCTGACTATCTACTCGTTCTCGTCGGAAAACTGGAAGCGCCCGCAAGACGAAGTCATCGGCTTGATGAACCTGTTTGCCACCACGATGCTTGCCGAGGTAGATGGCCTGCACGAAGAGCACGTGCGCGTTATGACTATCGGACGCGTGGACGCGCTGCCGAAGAAGACGCGCGATGCGTTCGCCAAGGCATGGGAGAAGACGAAAGACAACGACGGCATGACGCTGGTCGTAGCGGTGAACTATGGGGGTCGCCAAGAACTGCTGGACGCTCTGTCGTCCTATATGGACGATGCCCATGCGGCGTTGCGCGAAGGCCGTGCTCCGGAAGAGCTTTCCGAAGAAGTGCTGGTGCGACATTTGTACACGGCGGACATCCCCGACCCTGACCTGCTCATTCGCACCAGCGGCGAGATGCGGGTGTCGAACTTCCTGCTGTGGCAGATCGCTTACTCCGAGTTCGTGTGCACCGAGGTGCTCTGGCCCGACTTCAACCGTTACGAGTTGTTGCGTGCGCTGCTGGAATTTCAGGGACGCGATCGCCGTTTCGGGGCGGTGAAGTAGGTGTCGGACGAGGAGGGCGACCGCAAGCGTGCGAAGAAAATCAAGGAATTTGCGCAGGACAAGACGCCTAAGAAGCTGAAGAACCCCACCGATATCCAAGTACGCTTCCGTACCGGCTTTGTGTACGTGGCCGTTTCGGTGCTTTGTGTTTTGGGTAGCAAATGGACGACGTTGGCCTTGCTGGTGGTTCTGGCGGGCATTTCGGCAGGCGAGTTCTACTATATGCTGCGCTCGGATGCGAAGCTGCCCAACGAGATGCTGGGCATCATTGCGGCTATGGTGTATCCCGTCAGTGTGTTTTTCTGGGGATTGATCGGGGCGTTGTTCGTAAACCTGGCCCTGCTGCTGGCTTTGATTGTGTGGTACGTGTTCTGGATGCGCGCGCGGGTGCCCGATGTGGGCGTGAGCCTGTTCGGCGCGGCCTATACGGGGCTGCTGCTTTCGGGCGTCGTGGTGGTGCGCGGAGCCTTGCCGGACCCTTGGGGCGGCGTGCTGGTGCTGGGCATCTTCCTGAGCGTGTGGGCAAACGACTCGTTTGCCTACCTGGTGGGCAGCAAGTTCGGCAAGCACAAGCTGGCGCCGAGGACCAGCCCGAAGAAGAGCTGGGAAGGTTTTTTTGCCGGCCTGGCGGGGTCTGCTGTTTTCTGGTGCTTGATGACGTTCATCCCCGGGGTGGCGATGTCTATCCCGCAGGCGATTTTGTTTGGGCTGATCAGCGGGCTGGTGGGCGTGTTGGGAGATCTTGCCGAGAGCCGCATCAAGCGCAACTCGGGTTTCAAGGATTCGGGTACGATCATGCCGGGGCACGGCGGTTTGCTCGATCGGTGCGATTCGCTGTTCTTGGTGGCCGTGACCTCGGCTCTTCTATTGGTCGGGGGAGGGTGCATCCCGTATGTCTTCTAAAAAGCGCATAGTGGTGCTTGGCTCGACAGGGTCTATCGGCACGCAGACGCTCGACGTGGTGCGGCGGCATGCCGATAAGCTGGAGATTGTAGGGCTGGCGGTAGGCACGCGGGCGGGCGATCTGCTGGCGCAGGCGCGGGAGTTCGGCGTGCGCCATCTGGCGGTGGGCGACGAGCGTTTGCGCGGTGAGCTGGTGGCCGATGAGCTGCGCGCGCAGGTGCGCGGCGGCGCGGGCGCGGTTGAGGCCGCGCGCCAAAGCGGTGTGTCGTCTTCGCTTGGCGAGGCTTTGGCGCGGCGTGCGACGGGCGAGGGGTCGCTTGGGTTCGGCGCCCACGCCGTGGTCGACCTGGTACGCCTGCCCGAGGTGGATGTGGTGGTGAACGCTCTCGTGGGTGCTGCCGGTCTGCGCGCGAGCTACGAGACGCTGGCGGCGGGCAAGGTGCTGGCGCTGGCGAACAAGGAGTCGCTCGTGGTGGGCGGCGACCTTATCATGCCGCTGGTCGCACAGGTGGACGCGCAGCGCCGCGCTGCTGGTACGGCTCCGGGGGCCGGCCCTGCCGGGGCGCTCATGCCTATCGACTCGGAGCACGGGGCCATCTACCAGTGCCTTTTGGGCGAGCAGCCGCGTGAGGTGTCGCGGCTGTGGGTGACGGCGTCGGGCGGCCCCTTCCGCGGGCGCACGCGTGCCGATCTGGCCGACATCACGCCAGCGCAGGCACTCGCGCACCCCACGTGGAACATGGGCGCGAAGATATCTATCGACTCGTCCACGCTCATGAACAAAGGCCTCGAGGTCATCGAGGCGCACCACTTGTTCGCCATGCCCTACGACCGCATCAGCGTGGTCGTGCAGCCGCAAAGCGCCATCCATTCGATGGTGGAGTTTGCCGACGGCAGCGTGAAGGCGCATCTGGGCACCACCGACATGCGCATTCCCATCCAGTTCGCGCTGTCGTACCCCGACCGCTGGGATGCGCCGGTGCAACCGCTGGACTTCACGAAGCTGGGCTCGCTCGAGTTCGCTCCGGCCGATACCGACACGTTCCGCTGTCTGGCGCTGGCCCGGGCGGCCGGCGAGCGCGGCGGCACGCTACCTTGTGCGATGAATGCCGCGAACGAGGTGGCCGTGGCCGCGTTTTTGGCGGAAGAGGGCAGCTACCTGGGGATAGCCGCGTGCGTCGAGGCCGTGATGGATGCGTGCGACGTACAGCGTGTCGAGTCGCTCGATCAGCTGGAGGCGGTCGATGCGTGGGCGCGTGCCGAGGCTCGGATGCGGATCGCCGCTCGCTAGCTTGCCGACTCGACGCGAGGCGAAGCGGCTGAACGCTGTCGTCTCAAGAGCGCACGGTTCTCTTTTCTTCCGTTACCGAATAGTCGATCGTGCATTCATTGTGCGCCAGTTGCGGAACTTCTGCGTTTTTTAACGTACGTTAGTTCGTATTTTGTTCGTCAACCTATACTATGAGACTATGCTATACGGCATAGGGCAACACGTTTTCTCGCGTTCGGAAGGATACGAGTCTATGGATATACTTTTGATGATTCTCTACGCCACGATCGTGCTGGGCTTCCTCGTGTTCATTCACGAAGGAGGGCATTATCTGGCCGCTCGGGCATTTGGCGTGCGCGTCACCGAGTTCATGCTAGGCTTGCCCGGTCCGAGCGTCGGCTTTACCAAAGCGGGCACGCGCTTCGGCGTGACGGCTATTCCGCTGGGCGGCTATGCGAAGGTGTGCGGCATGGAGGCGGGCAAAATGAGTCCGCATCTCGAGCAAGTGCTGGCGGCTCTGTACCGCCATGGTACGGCTAACATGGAGGATATCGCTGCCGATTGCGACATTACGGATGACGAGGCCTACGAGGCCCTTGACGAGTTGTCTGAGTGGGGAAGCGTTTGCAGTCCGACCAAGAAGGACCAGTTTAATACCTACCGTGCGCCGGTAGTGCAGCCGACGAAAAAGCAGACGGCCCGAGCCCTGGCTGCAGGCGAGGCGGCTCCGACCGCCTATGCGCTCGGCGAGGCACGGCCGGTTGCCGACGCCCATGGACTATACGAGAGCGAGTACAAGCAACAGTACCGCGCTTTGCCGTTTTGGAAGCGCTCGGTGATTCTTCTGGCCGGCGTGTTCGTGAACCTGCTGTTTGCGGTGCTCATGTTCATCGTGCTGTTCTCCGTTATCGGCGTCGACGTGACGACGCAGGCGGGCGAGGTTCGCCATGTGGTCTTGAACCCGTTGCAGTCTATCGAGATGGGCCTCGGGTTTATCGGAATGGTCGTGCAGCTTATCGTGGGCTTGTTCAATCCGGCGACCGCTGCCGACACCATGTCGAACTCGGCATCGGTTATCGGCATAGCAGCCATGTCGAAAACGGCGATCGACGCGGGATTGTTCTCGACGCTCTCCTTCTTCGCGAGCATCTCAGTGTCGCTTGGCTTGATGAACCTGCTGCCTATCCCCCCGCTTGACGGTGGGCGCTTTGTCGTGGAGGTGTTCCAGAAGATCTCGCGCAAAGTGGTGTCGACCAAGGCGCTCAACTATATGTCGGCGGCGGGCATGATCTTGTTCCTCGGGTTTTTCTTGGTCATGGCGAACCAGGATATCCAGGGAATACTGACCGGTACAGCACCTTGGATGGCGCAAGGGTAGGTTTCGATCTGCGAGGCAGGAAAGGCGGGTTTTACCGTATCACGAGGGCCTCTGGCACCTCTTGCGTGCGGTTGCGGCCCGTCGTTCCGCGAAAACCCTGTGCACTTGGCTCGATTATGCGCTATTCAGGGGTAAAATAATCAGCACTGCTCATTTTGCGCTTCCTGATGCCTCGACTTGAGGTGCGGGGAGTGCTGGCGCGTATCCGGCTCAGAAGGTGCGCAGCGGGCAGAACCGAGGATGGAGGCTCGACGATGGCGCAAGCTAAACCGAACCAGGCGACCCGCCGCGTGATGGTGGGCGATGTGCCGCTGGGCGGCGGTGCCCCCGTTGTCGTGCAATCCATGCTGAACGCCCCGGCTGACGACGCGGCTGCGAACCTCGCGCAGATCGAGGCCTTGGCGGCTGCCGGTTGCGAGATCGTGCGCATGGCTATCCCACGGCGGGATTGCCTGGATGCGTTCGAGGCGGTATGCACCGCTTCTCCGCTGCCGGTGGTGGCCGATATCCACTTCGATGCGACCAGTGCCATCGAGGCTGCTCGTCGCGGTGCGGCTAAGCTGCGCATCAATCCCGGCAACATCGGGGGCTTGGCCAAGACCGATGCGGTGCTCGATGCCGCAGGCGAAGCGGGTATCCCCATTCGCATTGGCGTGAATGCCGGCTCGCTGGATGAGACCCTTGCCGCACGCGACGATCTGACGCTGGCGCAGAAGTTGTCGCGCTCGGCGGTGGAGTACGTACGGCATTGCGAGGAGCGCGGCTTCCATGATCTAGTGGTCAGTGCGAAGGCCCATGACGTTATGGCTACGGTGGCCACGTATCGCCAGCTTGCGGTCGAATTGCCGCAGGTGCCGCTGCATATCGGCGTGACCGAGGCAGGCACGACGTTCCAGGGTGTTATCAAGTCGGCTTGCGGCTTGGGCATTTTGCTTGAAGAGGGTATCGGTGACACGCTGCGCATTTCGCTTACGGATGATCCGGTGCAGGAGATCCGCGCCTGCTGGACCTTGCTGGCGGCCCTCGACCTGCGGCGTCGCGCGCCTGAGCTTATAAGCTGCCCGACGTGTGGGCGCTGCCAGGTGGACTTGATCGGGCTGGCGCATGAGGTGGAGGAGCGCATCGCGGCGCTGGATAAGCCGCTCAAAGTGGCGGTGATGGGGTGTGTGGTGAACGGCCCGGGCGAGGCTGCCGATGCCGATATCGGCGTGGCGTGCGGGGCAGGGTCGGGTGTGGTGTTTTCTAAGGGAAACGTCGTCCGCAAGGTGGAAGAGGATGCCATCGTGGACGCTTTGATGGAGGAGATTGGAAAGCTATGACGAACGCGAATATCATGCGCATGAGCGAGCTGTACGTACCTACGCTCAAGGAGGACCCGGCCGACGCGGAGATTGCCAGCCATAAGCTGTTGCTGCGTGCCGGCTTGATCCGCAAGGCGGCATCGGGCGTGTACACGTTCCTGCCGCTGGGCAAGCGCGTGTTGGCCAAGGTGGAGAATATCGTGCGCGAGGAGATGGATGCCATCGGCTCGCAGGAGATCATGATGCCGGCGCTGCAGCCGGGCGAGCTGTGGCACGAAAGCGGGCGCTGGGACGATTACGGCCCCGAACTCATGCGGCTGGTCGACCGTCATGACCGCGAGTTCTGCCTTGGGCCCACCCATGAGGAGCTCATTACGGCTCTTGTGCGCAACGAACTGCGCTCTTACAAGGAGCTGCCGCTGACGTTGTACCAGATCCAGGTGAAGTTCCGCGACGAGATCCGCCCGCGCTTCGGGCTCTTGCGCAGCCGCGAATTCATCATGAAGGACGCGTACAGCTTCCACGCCGACCAGGAGTCGCTGCAGAAGACCTACGACCAGATGAGCGAGGCGTATGCGCGCATCTGCAAGCGCATGGACATGGACTTCCGTCCGGTTCAGGCCGATCCCGGCCAGATCGGCGGCAGCGTGACCTGCGAATTCATGGCGCTCGCCGAAGCGGGCGAGGCCGAGCTGGTACACTGCACGTGCGGTTATGCGGCCAATACCGAAGCGGGCGATTGCCTCGCTCAGCCGACGGTGCACGACGTGCCGGAGCTTGAGAAGGTTGCCACGCCCGAGGTGCATACCATTGCCGAGCTGGCTGCGTTCTTGGGCATTCCCGAGTCTTCGACCGTGAAGGCGTTGTCGGGCAAGAGCGGCGAGGGCGCGTTGGTGGTCCTGTTCGTTCCCGGCGACCATGAGCTGAACGAGCTGAAGGCCGAACGTATGGCGGACGGCTTCACCTTGCTTACCGATGACGATATGGAAGCGTTCGGGCTGCATAAGGGCTCGATGGGGCCGATCGGCCTGCCGGAGGGTGCGCGTATCGTTGCGGACGTTAGCTTGCAGGCGGTATCGAAGTGGGTTGTCGGCGCGAACGAGGACGGCTACCACTACGTGGGCGCCCGACCGGGAGTTGATTTCCAGGTGGACGAATGGGTCGACCTGAGCGTCGTGCGGCCAGGCGACCGCTGTCCTACGTGCGGTCTGCCGCTCGAAGGTGCCCGGGGTATCGAAGTGTCCCAGGTGTTCCAACTGGGTGACAAGTACTCGCGCTCGATGGGCGCCACGTTTATGGCTGAGGACAATTCGGAGCAACCGTTCCTTATGGGCTGCTACGGCGTGGGCGTTTCGCGCTCCATGGCGGCTATCGTCGAGCAGCACAACGACGAGAACGGCATCTGCTGGCCGACGTCGGTTGCCCCGGCGCACGTGTGCGTTATTCCGTTGACGACGGGGGATGAGCTGGTGCAGCCTGCGGCCGAGAAACTGGCAAGCGAGTTTGCGAAGCTGGGGCTCGAAGTAGTTATCGACGACCGCAAGGAACGCGCTGGTGTGAAGTTCGCGGACGCGGACCTGATCGGATGGCCTGTGCAGGTAGTTGTGGGCAAGCGCGGGCTTGAGGAGCAAAAGGTCGAAGTCAAATCGCGCCGTACGGGAGAGCGCCAGGAAGTGTCGCTCGCTGTGCTTGCAGACGTTGTCGCTTTCGCCCAGCGCAATACCAAGGTGTGGGGGTCGGAAGTGGATCTGTTCGCCGAGATATTCAACCGATGAGCGCAGGAGAAGAAGGGGTTGCGGTAGCGGGGTCTCGAACTGCCGCATCACTTTTGGAATGCGAGTGCGAGGCGATGCGGGTGGGTGACGGAGTGCGTGGCGTGCTGTTCGACCTCGACGGAACGCTGCTTGATACCGAGCGTTTGCTGCTCGCGTCGTTTCGCTATACCATGCGGGCCGTGCTGAACGAGGTTATTCCCGATGAACGTCTCATGGCCAAGGTGGGGCAGCCCCTTAATACGCAGATGTGGGACTTTACGAATGATGCTGCCGTGCATGAGGAGCTGTGCCGCACGTATCGCGAGTATAACGCCCAGGTGCACGACGACCTTATTCGGATATTCCCCGGCACCGTTGACGCTTTGGTTGAGCTGCGCCGCATGGGCTATCCTCTTGGCGTGGTGACGTCGAAGCGTCGAGCGCCTGCTTTGCAGGGCCTTGCTGCTTTCGGGCTGCAGGATAGCTTCGACTGTCTTATCGGATCGGACGACTGGGCCTCCCATAAGCCCGATCCGGGTCCGGTTCTGCATGGATGCGATTTGCTGGGATTGCGGTCTTCGGAATGCGTTTATGTTGGCGACAGCCCTTTCGATATGCTGGCCGGCAACGGGGCGGGGTGCAAGACCGTTGCTGCTCTCTGGGGGATGTTTCCTGAAAGCGTGCTGCGCGCGGAGTCTCCGGACTGCATCTGCGCGAGCATCGAAGAGTTGCCGGGTTTGTTAAGGGTGGGGTAGGTTCTCAGCAAGCCGATTCAGCCCCTCTCCCGGTATTCCTTTTCAACCCACTCCTGCGTCACCTCCAGAAACGCCCTCGTCGCGGCGCTGGCGGTTTCCATCGAGCGCACGCAGACGGCTATCTCGCGGTCGGTAGGCACCTCGGGGGGCATGCTGACAAGGGGGAAGGGGGCGTCGCGCAGGATCAGGCCGGGCAGGACGCTGTAGCCCAGCCCCGCGCTTACCAGCGACATGACGGCGTAATCGCTCGCAATGGTGAAGCGCACGTGCGGCTCCACGCCGTTTCGGCGGAACAGCTCGTCCATCTCCGAGTAGACGCCGCTCTCCAGCCGCACGTAGGGTTCGGCCTCCAGCGCTTCGGCGGGGAAGCTTCCCTCACCTGCCAGCGGGTGATCGCAGGCCACGGCCACGAGCAGGGGGTCGCGCACGAGGGGGATCATGTGCAGGTCCCGCTTGACGGGGAACACGGCGAAACCGCAGTCGGCATCGCCCCGCCACATCATCTCTTCCAGCTCGTTTTGGTCGTCGATACAGGTCAGATCCAGCTTGATGGCGGGATGCAGGTCCTCGAAGCGCTTGGCTATGCCCGGCAGCCACTGGATGGCGGTGCTGGTGAATGTGGCTACGTGCACTGAGCCGCCCTCTAGATGCTTGCGCTCGGCCAGCCGTGCTTCAAGGCGGCGCTCGGCATTGCAGACATCCTGCACCTGCTCCATGATGGCCACTCCGTCGGACGTGGGGTGCGCCCCTCCGTACTCGCGTACCAGCAGCGGCACGCCGAACTCGCGCTCTAGCGTGTTCACCAGGTAGCTTATGCCGGCTTGCGTGTAGCCCAGCTCGCGCGCCGCTTCCTTGAAACTGCCCGTTTCGGCCACTTTCAAGAACGCTTCATATTTCTGGTTGCCCATGGCCCCTCCTCCGGTCTTTCTGCCAGTATAAACAAGAAATACTTTAAATTGCTTAAAGAAATTCTCGTTTTACTTTCTTTCTACCAAGCACTACCATGTTCATCAATCCAAATCAGAGATTCCACCGCCTCGCAAGGACGGGGCTTGGGGTCGTTTGCGGCATCGTTTGAGGAGGGTCCTCTGTGGCTCGGTTGATGAACATACGGAGCATATGCATTGCCAGCGTGGTGCTGCAGACGCTTATCTTCGGCTCGGGCAGCGCGATCACGAAGCTTGCCTACGAGAGCATCTCGCCCCTGTGGTGCCTGGTCATCCGCTTCGGGCTTGCCGCTGCGGTGTTCGCGGTGCTCTTTGGCCCGCGTATGGTGCGGGGGCTGAAAGGCGCGCGTCTTGGCGACTGGCTGCCGGCGGCGCTCTGCATGGCGGTATCCTATATCTTCTGCAACATCGCGCTCGATCTGACCACGGCAACGAACGTCGGGTTCCTTATGGCGCTCCCGGTGGTATTCACCCCCTTCGTGGCCGCCCTTGTCCTGCGTCAGCGCTACAAGCTGGCTCATCTGCCGTTTCAGGCAGCGGTTGTAGTGGGCCTGTACCTGCTGTGCTCGAGCGGCGGTTCGTTCTCATTCGGTCTGGGCGAGGTGTGCGCACTGGTTACGGCCCTCTCCCTTGCAGGTGCGCTTGTGTTCGGCGAACGCGGTCTGGCACGCATGGACGTGATCACGGTCTCGGGGACGCAGATCGGGGTCACCTTCGTTGCCTGTTTGGTGGGGGCGCTCCTGTTCGATAAGCCACTGGACATAGCGGCGGTGCAACCGATCGCTTGGGGAACTATAGTGTTTCTGGCGCTGGCCAGTACGTGTCTGACGTTTGCATTGCAGAACATGGCGCTGACGAAACTGCCTTCCTCTACGGTGTCCATGCTGCTTACGGGGGAGCCGATCTTCACGGCGCTGTTCTCGTGGGTTATCTTGGGAGAGACATTGTCGGTTATCGGGCTTGTAGGTGCAGCCCTCATCATCGTGTGTGTGGTGGCCGAGACGTGGATCGACGGACGCACGGGCGAGGTTCCCGAACGCGTGGTCGAAGAAGGAGAGCTTGTTCTCGAGCCGGCGTATGCTCCTGCGTTTGCCGACGCGACGACAACGGCCTCGGTCGCCCTGCCGCATCTGAGTGTGCCGCCACCCCAGCGGGCGTTTGATCGATCCTGATGACTGCGGAGTCTCTTTTCGGGTACCTTGCAGCTCGGCCTTCGTCGCTTGTTGCCATTTTCTGACAAGTGGTCTCATCCATTGCCCTTTTGCGCGAATTGGTGCATCATGAGGGTACGGGTCCCGTCGCGCCTCTGCGCGAAGCGGGCTGAATCGCGCAGATAAGGAGGCTCTTATGGCTACCATAGGCGATGGATTCAAGGATATTTTTCTAGCAGGTATCGGTGCTATGGCCATTGGCGCCGAGAAGTCGAAGGAGCTGGTTGACCAGTTTATTGCCAAGGGCGAGATTACGGTCGACCAAGGCAAGCAGATCAACACCGAGCTGAAGCACAAGGCGGAGGAAGCGGCTGCTACGGCACGCTACGACCTTCTGGAGGTGCGTATGGCCACCATGACTCCGGAAGAGCGTGCGACATTCGCTGCCAAGGCCGCCGAGTTCGCGGCGAAGCCGTATCCGGCAGCCGAGGTGGGCGACGCGTCGCCGGTGGAAGCATCGGCTGCCGAGGCAGGTTCGGAAACCCCCGCAGCGCCGGAAGCTCCGGCTTCCCCCGAAACCCCGGTCGCCCCTGCCGGTGCCGAGGCTCCGGCAGCGTCGCAGACTCCCGGCGCGTAAGTAGCGCGAGAGCGCGACGACAGGACGGCCGCCGTGGCTTTATCAGAGAACAACCTACTTAAATATTTCTTCAACTCCGGTGCCGAGGTTGATCCCGAAGGGCGCTTTAACCTCAGCCGCCAAACGCGTGCCCGCCGTTTAAGGGAGATATTCTCCATTCTACGGCGGCACCGCTTCCTGAGCGGGTTTTCGCCCGAGTCGTTCCGCGCAATGCTGGAAGATCTGGGCCCCAGTTTCGTGAAGATCGGCCAAACGCTTTCCACCCGCTCCGAGATACTGCCCAAGGCCTACTGCGACGAGTTGGCGAAGCTACAGATGGAATGCGACCCGTTGCCGTTCGAGCAGATACTCTCCACCCTCGACGACGTCTATGGCGAGCGCAAGGGCGACATCTTCGATGCCATCGACCCCACGCCGCTCGGTAGCGCGTCGCTTGCCCAGGTGCACAAGGCGCGCCTGGTCACCGGCGACACGGTTGCGGTGAAGATCCAGCGCCCCGGCGTGAAGGCCACTATGGCCCTCGACATCGACATCATGCGCATCGTGGCGCGTCATGCGTCTCGCTTCATGAAGGACACGCAGATGCTGGACCTGCGCGATGTGGTCGAGGAGCTGTGGGCCACCTTCCTTGAGGAGACGGACTTCGCCCGCGAGGCGGCGAACCTCCAGGAGTTCGCACTGCTGAACGCGGACGTGGCATTCATCGAATGCCCGAAGGTGTATCCGGAATTCTGCGACGAGTACGTGCTGGTCATGGAATACATCGACGGTATCCCCATCCTCGATCTGGTGCGACTGGAGGCGGCGGGCTACGATTTCGAGGAGATTGGCGAGAAGATCCTGGACAACTACGCCTCACAGATCCTTGACCATGGGTTCTTCCACGCCGACCCGCATCCGGGCAACCTGCTTGTCCGCAACGGGAAGATCGTCTACATCGACCTGGGAATTATGGGGCGGCTCTCGCCGCGCGACCGGGCCGGGTTCGGCAGCATCATCCAGGCGGTGGGCCTGATGAGCGCCACCGAGCTCAAGGATGCGCTGCTGTCGTTTGCCATTGCCAAGGACAACGCGGCCATCGATCATACTCGCTTTTTGGCCGATCTCGATATGCTGCTGGGCGACTACGGCGCCTGCGATGTGGCCGATATCGATATCGGCCAGTTCCTCACCGATATCCTGCTGCTTACCCGCTCCTGCAGAGTCACGCTTCCGTCATCCATCACCAGCGTTTCGCGCGGTATCGTCACGCTGGAGGGCACCATCGCGCCCTTCATTCCGAACCAGAACGTCGTGTCCATCATCAATGCCCATATCCAGCGATCGAAAGATCCGGCAGACGAGCTGAGGGCGACCATGGAGGATCTGGCGCGGGCGCTGCGTTCTTCGTCGCTCGGCATGGTGGAGGCAGCGCAGCATTCGGGCGAGGCGTTGAAAATGCTCACGCGCGGCCAGCTGAAAATGAACATGGAGATGCTGGGTTCCGACGCGCCGCTATCGCACTTGGCAACGATCATCAACCGCCTGACTATCGGCATTATCATCGCTGGCTTGTTCATGGGGTCGAGTATGGTGTCTCTCTCCGGTATGGAGCCGCGCTTGCTGGGCGTGCCGGTGCTTGCCTTCTTCGGCTACCTGGGTGCTGCCGTTCTCTCGGTGTGGGTGGTCGTGGATATCTGTCGCCGGAAGTGAGCGCGGGCGGGTGCGGTCGCGTTTCTTAGAAGCGGTGAGGCCTTGAGCTTTGGGGACGGGACTCGTTCGACCTAGCAGCCTAGGCGTCTGCGACTTTAGAAATGAAATAGTTTCACCTGATCAAATAGCCTGCAACCAAAAGTTGCGGAAAATTCCAACTGGAATAGGTCGTGCTTGGCTTCTCGCAACCGTAGTCTTTTGGGTACGCTAAGATGTACGAAACGAGAAAGGGACCTCATGAACGTCGAGATCGCACAGCGCCTGGCGGCGCGCCGCAAGCAAGCAGGATTGTCGCAGGAGGCGCTGGCCGAGCAGCTGGGCGTGTCGCGCCAAGCCGTATCGAAATGGGAGCGTTCTGAGTCGTCGCCCGACACCGACAACCTCATTGCGCTGGCGCAGCTTTACGGGCTCTCGCTCGACGAGCTGTTATATGTGGAAGATGAGATGCGCGATGACGTAGCATTCGAGGCAGCCGATCGCGCGGCGGAGCGTTGGTCTACTCAAGGGGACTCCTCAACGAATTGCGCGAGGGAGGGGTCTGCTTCGTCGGAAGACTCTGCTTCGCGTGACGAGAGCAGCGATGCGGGCGATGTGAATGAGGGGGGAGCGGACAGCAAAGCCTCTAAAGTGCGCATTGGCTTAGGCGGTATTCATGTCCTTGATGGTGATGACTACGTTCATGTATCCTGGCGCGATGGTGTGCACGTGAAAGACGCCAAGAAGGGCGATGAGGTGCATGTTGACTGGAACGGCGTTCATGTGACGGAAAGCGTACGAGGTGAAGATCGGGGCAGTGTTTGGGAAGAGGATCGCTGGTATCGACCTTGTGGCTATTCAGTCAACGGGGAGCGTTTCGATACGATGGATGACGCGCGTGCGAAATATGGGCCAGAGGTGGGTGCGACCATTCCTGTGCGCAAACACTACCTGCGCGAGTTCGAGAAGTCGTGGGTAAAGTTTCCCTACCCGCTCGTGGTCATTGTCGTGTATCTGCTGCTGGGCATCTTGAACGGCGCGTGGGGAGTGGGCCTGTTCCTGTTCCTGACCATCCCCGTGTACTACATGGTAGGTCATGCCGTCGGGCGCCGTCGCATCGCTCCGCTTATCTCGGGGGCGTACCCTATCGCCGTGGTTGCATGGTTTTGCTATATGGCATTCATACTGAATCAACCGCACCCTGCTTGGGTTGCTTTCCTTACCATCCCGCTGGTGGAATGGCTCGTGCACAGTTTGTCGCGCTGGTGGCGAGGACGCAAGCGTGCTAAGGAAGCTGCAAAAGTGGCTCCTATCGACGTGGACGCGCAGTAGGGAACCACGGGCAGGGCGAGCCTTGCAGGGGGGAGGGAATGTACCGCATCTGGTCAGGGCTTGGTGCATGCGGGACGTCTCTCTGGTTGGAATGGAATTCGTTTCGAAACGACGAGGGCCGCGACGATGATGTCGCGGCCCTCGTGCTCTGTCTTTCCTGGTGCTAGCAACTAGTCGCGGTCGGCGGCCTTTTGCTTGTCTTCTTTGGAGAAGCGGCTGTAATCGTAACCGTTGCTGCTGCGGTCGCTCTTCTTGGCGGCCGCGTTCTTCGTCCGGTTGCCGTGGCTGTCGCGAAAGGAGCTTTCGCCCTTGCTGCTGCCGCGCTCGTCGGCGAACTTGCCTTTGCGTGCGGGACGCGCGTTGTCGGAGGCATACGAGCGGTCGCTCTTCTTTGCGTGCGGTGCGGCGCTGCCGTTCGGCTTGAACTCGCTGCCCTTACGCGCATCGCGGGTATCGCGCGCCTCGCCGACGCGGCCCTCGTGGTGCTTCTTGGCGAGCTCGCCATTGCGGCCGCCCTTGCCCTCTGTTTTTGCTCCCTTATGCTCGCTCTTGTAGCCGTTGTCGGCGGTGGAGCGTCCGGCGGGCTTGCCGTAGCCCTTGCCGCTCGGACGGCCGGAGCCGCTGCGCGCGGGGCGGCCGGAGTTGCCGTAGGGCTTCCCGGAACCCTTACCCTTGCCGCTTCGTTCCGGCTTGGTCAGCAGGCTGGGGTCCAACTCGTAGGTCTCGATCTCCATGACGGGGATGTCTTTGCCGATGAGTCGTTCGATGCTGCGCAGGGTGCCGCGCGTCTCGCGGCTGACAAACGAGATAGCGTAGCCTTCCTCGCCGGCACGGCCTGTGCGGCCGATGCGGTGCACGTAGTCCTCCGGCATGTCGGGCAGGTCCAGGTTGATCACGTGGTCAACCTCGGGCACGTCGATGCCGCGCGCCAGCACGTCGGTGGCCACCAGCACGCCCGTCTTGCCGCGGCGGAAGTTCTCAAGTGCGCGGCGGCGCTGACCCTGCGACTTGTCGGAGTGGATGGACTCGGCACGGTAGCCGTTGTCGCAGAGCATGTCGGCGCAGTCCTCGGCGCGGTGCTTCGTACGCGCGAACACGATCACGCGCTCTGAGCCCTTCTCGTCCAGCACAGCTTCCAGCAGCTCCTGCTTGTTCTTGTGGGCGATGGGCATGATGAACTGGGCGACCGTCTTGGCGGTCTCGCCGTTGCGGGATACCTCCACGATGGCGGGGTCGCGCAGCAGGGAGCCCAGGTTCTTTTGGATGGAGTGGTCGATGGTGGCCGAGAACAGCAACGTTTGGCGGTTCTCCGGCGTTTCGTTCACGATGGTGGTCACGTCGGGCAAGAAGCCCATGTCCAACATGCGGTCGGCCTCGTCGAGCACCAGCACCTCGATGCCGCCCAGGTCAACGACGCCGCGGGCCATGAGGTCCTTCAGGCGCCCGGGCGTGGCGATGAGTACGTCGGTGCCGCCGCGCAGTTCCTTGATCTGCGGCCCATAGGGCGTGCCGCCGAATACCGTGGTAGTGAAATGCCTGGTCTGGCGCGTGATTTGCATGCAGGTGTTAGCGATCTGCTGAGCAAGTTCGCGTGTCGGGCTTACTACCAGCATGCGCGGCGCGCGGGCGCGGCCCTTCATGCGCGGCAGGGCGGACAGCACGGGCAGCAGAAACGCCGCGGTCTTGCCCGTACCGGTGCTGGCGGCGGCGATAAGGTCGCGGCCTTCCATGACCAAGGGTATGGCCTGCTCCTGTACGGGGGTGGGGTCGGTGTATCCCATGCGCTCGACAGCGACAAGCGCGGTCTCGGACAAGCCGAGGTCGGCAAAGGTAGTCATATTCTTATGTCCCATTCTCTTATTGGCGCGCGGCCCTGTGCCTCGCGTCTGGTCGCACCCGCTCCTGCGGCGTGCTGGCGCTTGACTCGAGCCGCTTTCCGCAATCTATTGGCGTTCTGCGCGAAGAGAAGGGAGAAAGAATTTCGTGTAAAGCAACTGCACAGTATGAATGACTCCGTACTATCCTGGCGGCGTAAGGATGAAAAATCGGTATTGTGTGCGAAACTCCATGACTTGGTCTGAGCGAAAGGTGAAAGGTAGGAGTGCCGTTTTCGGAGGATCGCTGCCCGCGTGCTTTGGTTGTGAGAGCGAGCCTCTAAGATAAGGTTGCCGACAGGCATCCTCGGCTCGTGTCTGTCGGAGCGGCGGCAGATGCTTCGAGAGGTGGTTCGATTAACGAATGGTTGTTCACTGCATTGACGTAGGTCAGCGAATTTAAACTTATAGTTGTATTGAACTATATAAATATGATAATATGCTTATAGGTAAAGCATGAAGGTGCAAGGGGATCGAGCGCTTGCGGTGCTTCACGTAACGATAAGTATGCAAGGACTAGGTAAGAGGGGATAAGGAGGAGCAATGGATAAGGCTTACGATATTTCAAGGCGTGCGTTTGTTTCGGGGGTTGCCGCCCTTGGTGCGCTTACGGCTGCTGCGGGTCTTTCCGCGAGCCCACTGGTGGCTCATGCAGCGCAGGGGGAAGGCACGGAGGCGGGTTCAGTAGTCAAAAAACATGTATGGTGTCAGATGTGCGGCTTGTCTGAAACATACTGTGGTACGTTGTGCACGGTCAAAGACGGAAAATTCGTGCACGTCGAAGGTAATCCGCTGGCAGGTAACAACTCCGGCCACGGCGGTCGTACTTTGTGTGCTAAAGGCAATTCCGCTCCTCAGCTTGTCTACGATCCCTCGCGCATCCTATACCCCATGAAGCTCGTCGGAGAAAAAGGCAGCGGTAAATTTGAGCGCATTACGTGGGATGAAGCGCTGGACACCATCGCTTCGAATCTGAAAAAATACAAAGAGCAGTACGGTCCCGAAACGTTTTTCATCTTTTCGGGGCAATCGGCCGAGTGCGTCGACACGCTGGGCATGCGCCTGCTCAACCTGTATGGCAGTCCCAACTGGTGCCATAATGGTATCTGCTGGGATCAACGCGAAACGACCAAAGCGTGCACCATCGGCAAGGCTTCCACGTTCCCCGGGCAAATCGATAAAACGAAGCTCTTGGTCACGTGGGGCACTAATAAAGAGAACACCGGCGTCAACCAAACGCGCGGTAAAAACTACGACCGCATTCGCCAATCCGAGCGCGGCATGATCACTGTCGATATCCGTCCCATGTATGAGCCGATGACCGTCCATTCCGACGTATGGGTCCCTGTTCGTCCTGGCACCGACGGCGCCTTGGCTCTGGCCATTCTCCATGTCATCATCAAAGAAGACTTGTACGATCACGAATTCACCACCAACTGGTGCAACGGCTTCGATAAACTTGTCGAGCATGCCACGCAGTTTACGCCCGAATGGGCTAGCGACATAACGGGCGTTCCGACCGAGCAAATCGTTGAAGTTGCTCGCATGATGGGCACCATGAAGCCCATGGCCCTCATGGACGGCAATGGATTTGGCGATCAGACGAACGATGGCACCTGGACTGCGGTATCCATCTTCCTCATTCAAGCCATCACCGGCAACCTGGATGTACCGGGCGGCAACGGAGCTGGCCTCAAAGGCCCCGACCCCATGTTCAAGTTGAGCGACATGGGCTGGTTTCTCCCCACAATCCACGAATTCGACAAGCTCGAGGCGAGCGAAGAGGACAAGAAGAACGACTGGCAGCCGGGCACGAGCAAACTTTTAGCTCCCGAGTTCCCTCGTTGGGCTTATGGCAAGTTCACTTACTCGTTGGCATCATGCAACCCGCGTGTACTTGAGGCGCTCGAGTCGGAGCAGCCCTACAAGCCGCGTGTCATCTTCTCGCATGCCACGAATTCCCTTTCGTGCCTGCGTCAGCCAAAACGCATTCGTGAACTGCTTAAACTCTGCGATTTCCACTTTACCATGGACACACATTGGAACCCTACCTGCGACTATTGCGATATCGTTTTGCCCGCCTGCACGCAGTATGAAGCCAGCGATCAGATACATATGAACGATACCCTTACCCACACGTTTATCTCGGTCAACCACAAGCTCGTCGAACCCCTGGGCGAATCGATGTCGGACTACAAGTTCTACGCCGAACTGTCGAAGCGCATGGGTTACGAGAAAGACTGGTGGGACGGCGATAACGACGGCATACTCAAATACCTGCTCGAAGGATCGGGCTTTACGCTCGAGCAACTTCGCCAAGCTAATGAAGGCGTCGCAGTGGAGCGTCCTATCGAGCAGCAGATTGTTGTGGAGCCGGAGTATCGCCGCTACGAGGAACTGTTCTCGACGTTACCCAACAACAAGGTACAGTGCTACCACGAGCTGTTCGGCGGCAAAATGGACAACACTGACAAGGGGACGCTTGGCTATCTTCCCGTCTATGTGGGGCCGCCTGAAAATCTGGCCAAAAAAGACCTGGCTAACGAATATCCGCTGGTATTCTCTGATGTGCACGGACATCGTCTCG
Organism: Gordonibacter sp.; assembly: GCF_036667095.1. Classification (NCBI taxonomy): domain Bacteria; kingdom Bacillati; phylum Actinomycetota; class Coriobacteriia; order Eggerthellales; family Eggerthellaceae; genus Gordonibacter; species Gordonibacter sp. The sequence goes on from NZ_JAVWUP010000009.1 coordinate 26,450, forward strand.
CCCAACACAGCCATCGCAACAACTTACCTTGGTGTCGCGAGATCATGCCGAATCCTTGGTGCAAGATAAATCCTGCAACGGCAGCTCAATATGGTATCGCTGACGGAGACTGGATGAAAATCGAATCGCCTCATGGTTGGTGCCTGCTGACGGCTGAGTATTTCGAGGGCATTGCGCCCGACGTCCTTATGGCTCGTCGCGGTTGGTGGCAGGACTGTCAAGAACTCGGCTTGTCCGGACATGACAACGGCGACGGTGGTTCCGAATGTAACGTTTTATACGACAGCAATCCTGACAACTGGGATAAATTCTCAACGGCATCGGCCAAGCAGACGCTCGTCAAGATCAGCAAGTGGGAGGGGTAGGCCATGTCGAACCAATTGATGATTTACTCGGATTCCGATCGCTGCATCAAATGCTGGGCTTGCCAGGTAGCGTGCAAGCAGTGGCATGAAACGAAGGCAGCAACGTCGTCGCGCAGAAACGTTATCGAGTACACGTCGGGAACGTTTCCCCACGTGGAGCGCACGTTCTTGTCGATGGGATGTATGCACTGCGAAAAGCCTGGATGTGTGTCGGTGTGTCCCGCAGGCGCTATCACGAAGCGCGGCGAGGACGGCATTGTCGTGGTTGATCGCGATAAGTGTATCGGATGCCACTATTGCTACTTCGCGTGTCCCTTCGGCGTGCCGAGCTACGACGAAGAAGGCATGGACAAGTGTGATATGTGCTTGAGCCTAGGAGTTGATGAAGAGGGGCGTCCGACCCCGCACTGTGTTGCCACGTGCCCGACCCAGGCGCTCTATTTCGGCACGCAGGAAGAGATAGACGAGGTCATTGCCCAGAAAGAGGCAACAAAGGCGCTCGCGCACGTATCTCAAGTTTAGCTGGCCTTACACGAGAATATCCGCCTTGCGCCGCAGCTGCCGTGCGCGAGGCGGGGGATGAATAGAGAGAGGGGGTGCTTCCATGACGGTACAGTCAATGTGGGGTTTGGAGCCGGCGATCTATCTGTTTTTGGGTGGTCTTGCGGGCGGAACGTTCTTTGTTTCAGCTATCGTGCGTCTGGTAACGAAGGATAGGTTTCCTCGTCTGGCTTTGATAAGCCCTTGGGTGAGCGCAGGTGCGCTTGCGGTTGGCCTGCTCTGCCTGGTGGTGGAGGTTGAGAAGCCTCTTCAGGCTTTGATGATGTGGAAGAGCTTCGTGAATTTTGGGTCGTGGATGACTATCGGAGCATGGCTCCTGTTCGCGGCTATCGCAGTGTTTGGCGTATGCGCGATATTTTCCACGCCGCGTTTGGCCACGGCGGTCGAAAGCCTTATCAAGCCGTTGAAGTCGGCTCGAAAGGGCATCGTTCGGGTTACGCTGATGGTGGGTGCGGTGCTTGGTTTGCTGGTTGCCGCCTACACCGGCGTGCTGCTGATGGCGGCAGGTGCCATTCCTCTGTGGAATACCGCGCTTATCCCGACGCTGTTTACCGTATCGGCCCTTGATGCAGGTGCCTCGGTAACCATCGCGTGTCTTTTGCTTGAGAAGGGCAGTCAAACGGCTCGGTCGAAGAAAGCGTTGACGGGTGCGGTGTTGGGTTTGGTGGCAGCCGAGGCCGTGGTGCTGTCGGTGTTGCTGCTGACGCTTTCGAGCGGTAGCCCAGGTCAGTTTGTTTCGGCATCAACGCTGATAGAGGGTTCGCTGAGTATGCCGTTTTGGGGTTTGGTTGTGAGCATTGGCTTGGTAGTCCCGTTTGTTTTGGGTGCGGTGGAGCTTACGGGTCTGGTAAAAAACGAAGAGCTTGCTCGGATACTGCACTTCATAGCGGTGGCTTGTGCGCTGGTTGGGGGCTTTGCGTTGCGCTACGTTATCCTTGCTGCGGGTATTCATGGGGTAATGGTAAGTCCGGATACGCAGCAGGCCATCATGGGTGTTTATAACCTTATTTTGTAGTTGTGGTATAGAGGGGGTATCGTGTCTTCATCAGACTTGAGCGAAACGAAAGAGCTCGCACAGAACAGAGCGCTTGGCTACGCATTGTTCGCCGATCTGTTTTTCCAGGAAGCTAACGAGGCATTTGTGGAGCGGTTGCGTGAAAGTGCGCTTGCGGGGGCGGATGACGCGGCGTTTTTTGCTGAGCCGCTTGTCGGACTGAACATGCAGGAAGCGGTATCTCAGCTGCGAAGCGAGTACGCGGCATTGTTCCTGGCAATGAGCGCAACGCCAGTGTTCACCTCGGAGTCGGCCTATCTGAGCAGCAGCAACTGCCTTATGCAAGAGCAACGCGACCAGGTGGTTCGGGCGTATCGCGCTGAGGGATTTGAGGTGTCGGAGGATTTCAGGCAGCCCGAAGACCATATCGCGGTGGAACTGAGCTTCATGTCTCGTCTGTGCGCTTTGGCTGCCTCTTCTGCCGAGCGTGGTGATGACGCGATGTTTTTGGAATACACGGCCAAGCAAAAGGAATTCTATCAGACCCATATTGCCCGGTGGATTCCCCTTTTCTGCCAGCTTGTCCAAGACCATCCAAAGGCTTCCTTTTTCCGCCCGGTAGCGTGCAGGTTGGATGGTTTTCTTGCCATGGAAGCATCGCTTCTTGATGAGGCTTTGCTTCCGGCTTAAAACGAAGATGGATATCGTGGGGCAAAAGCTACAAAGCGGTGCGGAGCGAGGGAGCATTGTCATATAATGAATAAACAATATGACAAGGAGTGACGAGTGTGAGCGAAGCAGCCAGCAAGATATCGATTGACGAAGAAAGCGGTGTGCCAATTTGGCTGCAGCTGCGCAACCGACTGGTGTACTTGATAGAGTCGGGTGCCTTTCAAGAGGGAGACAAGCTGCCGACGGTGCGTGAAATGGCGGTCGACCTGGGAGTCAATTACAACACGGTAGGCAAGGTCTATCAGGATATCGAGCGCGACGGCTATATTGTCTCGAAGCGGGGAAAGGGCACGTTTGTTGCCCGCACCCGCATGCGCGTAGGGGGGACCGATAATCCCGAAGAGGTGCTGGCAGGTGAATTCATCAGGCAATGCAAGGAGCTTGGGGTGCCCGAGTGCGATATCGTGGGGCTTGTTCAGCGCTCTATCGATATGTCTCATGGTAAGGGTGCAATGAAGGCATGGGTCGTCATGGGCGGCGAAAGAGGAAGAGATGAAGCGCAGAACGCATAAATCTGACGAGGCCGAGCGGTTTCGCGAGATTGAAGAGTCCCATCATCGCCCCCTTACGACGGAAATCGAGAACAACGATGCGTCTCGGTCGGGTATCTATCTGTTCACGATAGGTATGTTCGTGATGGGGGTCGCGGTTACCTTGGCGCTGACTTCCCCTTGGCTGTCGATAGGAACTATTATTGCCTCTCTCTTTGCGGGCTGGTTGCTGGCACAGTTGATTCGTATTGCTCCTCAATGGGAGCGTGTATCTATTCTTCGGTTTGGTCGCTTTTCTCGCATTGCGGGTCCGGGCCCCTTTTTTGTCATTCCCTTTGCTGAATATGCTGCCATGTACGTTGACCACCGCATTATGGCAGACTCATTTTCCGCCGAAGAGGCGCTCACCGCCGACTTGGTTCCGGTTGACGTGGATGCCATTTTGTTTTGGATGGTGTGGGATGCCGAAAAAGCCTGTCTCGAGGTGGAAAATTATCCAAAAGCAGTGCTATGGTCTGCCCAAACCGCCATGAGAGATGCTATTGGCCAGATTAATTTGGCTGATCTTTCCATGAGGCGCAAACAGATCGATCACGAGTTGGAGCAGGCGCTTGCTGCCAAATGCGAGCAATGGGGAATAACCGTGCTCTCGGTTGAGATTCGCGATATCTCTATTCCCCGCGAGCTGCAACATGCTCTCTCGCGCGAAGCGCAGGCTCAGAAGGAACGTGATGCGCGCATTATTCTTGCTGAGGTCGAAAAGGATATCTCGGAGATGTTCGTCGAGGCAGCAGATGTGTACGACCGCAACCCGCGTGCAATGGAATTGCGTGCGATGAACTTGGCGTACGAAGGTGCAAGGGATGCCAAAAGCGTCTTGCTGGCACCGAGCGCGCTAGCTGATGGTTTCAATGTGGGTAGGAATTGCGGACGAGACTGATCGAGCGGGACGTTAGCAGCCCGCACTAAAGAAATGCCCACCCTATCGCACGTGGGCAGCTTGCGCCAAGATGCACCCAGTAGTGGCAATCTGTAACAAAAGTAATACTACCCCCTTTTCGTCACTTTACAGAGGGGCGTCTTTCTTCCCATAATGGAGCAAAGGCAGGGGTGATTTTGATATCCCTGAATGAGCGACAAGAAGGGGAGGCGAAATGAAGACGAAAACTCAGGAAACTGAAGAAGTCGTATATTCCATTAACGCGCAAAGCGAAGAGGGCCTCAGCAGGCGAGGTTTTCTTGGGGTTGGCGCTGCTATGGCTGGCGCCGTTGCGGCTTTGGCGGTCGGGTGCACGCCCGCGTCTGCTGCTGACAAGCCTGGTAAAGGGTCGGCCGAACCGGCCGCTAACGTTTCCAGTCTGACTGGATGGACGGGTACGCCTGCGGACATCGCGGCGCTGGGCGGATCTACCATGCCGCTTGCAGATCTGAACAAGTACCGCGAGGATTATATTAACAAGCAGGTTGAATTCAAACTTGCCGACGGCACGGTTGTTCCTGTGGTGTATGCAAAGGTTCGCGCACTTATCCATACCTACGGCATGGGCTGCGGCAATACTCCTTTCGATTTCTCGTGGGAAGCTCTCCTCAAAGACTTCACCGAAGAAGATGCTCAGGCATTTTTGGAAATGCCCCGGGGTGTAGAGTTTACGGCCATGGATCTTTATGAAAAAACCGGTCGTCCTCGTGAAGAATGCACGGCGGTCTGCGACCGAGTGGCCACTGCGGGATACCTCTGCCGCTACGAGACGGCTGACGGCACTGTGTACCACCAGGTTCCCTACTTCCAGGGTATTGTGGAATACCACTTCGACCGGACGGCAGCAGGAGACGGCAGCTACAACGTCGGAATCGCAGGTCTTGATTACGCTGCGGATACGGCAGGCACGGGAACTCCTACGTTCTATGCGATGCCGTGCGACAAATCGGTGACCACCGACAACGTCATTCTTCCGTTTGACGATGTGCAGGAGATCATCAACACGAAAAACAAGCTCGCTATTGCGCCGTGCTACTGTCGCTACAATGCCCTCTACATGGCGGGCATCGAGGACAAGCCCTCCTTTGCCGAATTCGCGACGGGTGAGTTCGAGGATTACTTTTCGCCCATCTGCAATCAGCGTGTTGAAACCTGCCTTATGATGGGTCGCGAAGCGGAATACTGGATCAGCCGTGGCATTGCTCGTGAGATCACCCGCGAGCAAGCAGGGAGCTACATGAAGCGCTCCGCAGACGACGGTTTCATTCTTCAAAGCTGCTTTGGCAAAGATAGCGAAACCATCTGCTCCTGCCACTCCGATTCGTGCATGATCATGAGCATGTGGAATGCTCTTGGCGATCCTACGACTATCGGATCAACGCAGCCGTTCGGGCAGATCAGCCATTATTCCCTCAAGGTCGAGCTGAGCAAGTGCAAGAAATGCGGAACCTGCATGCAGCGCTGCCCCGTGCACGCCATTACGATGGACGGTGAAGGGGGAACACCTCAGGTCAACATGATGTGCTTCCGTTGCGGCCAGTGCGCCTATGTCTGCCCCGAGAAGGCTCGCGAGCTGGCACCGCGCCCCGACGAAGAGAATCTTGAGCTTCCGCGCGACTTCCTCGACGATGCCAACATGAAGGCAGCTTATCGCTTCGAGCATGGAGTGATTGGCGATCCTATGAGTGCTGAGGAAATTCAAGGCATGATGGCGGCCGCGCAATCCGCTGCGAAATAGCGTAGCGTCTGGGTGAAAAGGGTACTCGAAAAGCGCGGTGCGTAAAGACCGAGCTACTCAGGTAGGCCCAATACAACGAGGTAAGCATGCCGAGAGCGGGGTCGTTCATAGAGAGCGGTCCCGCTTGGCCATAGCATCAAGGAAAGGAGGCGGATTACATGCATGAGATGTCGTTAGTGCGCAAGGTGGTAGACGTTGTGCTTTCGGAGTGCGAAGGTAAGAACATTGCTCGAGTACGAACGGTTCATTTGTCTATCGGCGAGCTGAGCGATGTGGTCGAGGAATACGTCCAAAGCCTTTTTCAGTTTTTGGCGCGGGATACCATCGCGGAAAACGCCGAGGTCGCTATTACTCGTATTCCTGTCAATGTGCGCTGCAACCAATGTTGTAATATATTTCCCATCGAGATCCGTAACGAGGACACATGGGAATGTCCGCGATGTCACGCGGTCCATGACTACCGTCTTTTTTCGGGCCGCGAGTTTCGTGTCGATAATATCGACGTAGAGGCTGCCGTTTCTTCCGCTGAAGCGGTTTTGCCGCTGGAGTGATTGAATTCTGCGGGTGCGGCGTCATTGGCGGGATCCACGACAGGTAGAAGGCAGGTTAGCATCATGGAAGATGTGCGCGTCATAGAAGTCAAGCAAGAAGTGCTGTCCGACAACAGCAAGGCTGCGGATAGTTTTCGTACCGTACTCGCCCAAAGAGGCACCTTTTTCCTTGACATTATGGCCTCGCCAGGTGCAGGGAAGACAACCTTGCTCCTTGCCCTTATCGCGCGGCTCAAAGCGCGCGGCGTGACTGATCTGGGCGTTATAGAGGCTGATCTTGAGTCGGATGTGGATGCGCTTAAAATCAAAGAGGCCGGCGTCGCTTCGGTTGAGCTGAATACGCGTGGTATCTGTCATGTAGAAATGGGCATGGTAAAAAAGGCATACGAAGCGTTTGCGGATAGGCGGTTCGCATATCTGTTCCTTGAGAATATCGGCAATCTTGTGTGTCCCGCTGAGTTCGATACGGGCGCTCATTCTCGTATCATGCTCTTGTCGGTGCCTGAGGGCTACGACAAAGTGTACAAGTACCCGCCGATGTTTGCGGTTGTGGATGCACTGGTGGTAACGAAGTCTGACTACCTGTCGATGAACCCCGACTTCGATATGGATGCTCTTCGTAAACAAGCGCGGGCACTGAACTCAGACCTTCAGATTTTCGTTGTTTCTGCGCGGACTGGCGAGGGTATCGATGAGCTGGCCACATGGCTCGAGGGACGCCGTGATGCGTCGGAAGTAGAAAAGACCCCGGTAGAGGTGTCGTAACCTCGTTTTTCTGTGAGATAAGTAGTCTACTGTGGAGGAGCCGTCGGTTGCGATTGCTCCTCTGCTTTTTGGGCATCGTATTCGAGAACCGCTTCAAGATATCTTTGGTCGGCGCTGCCGTCGATGTGGAGGCACCCTCCAACGTAGAGACTCATATAGATCATGCGGCACGCCACGCGATCGATGGACTCTTTCATGCCGTCTTTCACCCAGTCGTGGATGATGAATTGGTCTCCAAGGAATACATAGCGGGCAACAAAGTCTTTGGTGAGAAGGCCATCTCCGAGCTCTTTGCGTCGGCATTCGTCTTCGAGATACTCCTTCGTGATATCGACGCTTCTGTTCGCCAGATTTATGAGATAGGGAGAACTGAGGGCTTCCACGTAGGCGACCTGAGCGAACTGCGGGTTTTCGCGACAGAACTCAAGCCGCTTGGTTGCGCATTCGATAAACCATATGGTTGCGTCTTTCTTGCTATCAAAACAGCCGAGCCGCATATCGACTCCATCGACTACGTAAAGCGGGTCGACGCAAAATGCATCGTAGCAGTCCAAAACTAAGTCGTAGATGCTGCTGTAGTGGTCGTAGAAGACCTTTCTTGAAACGCCAGCTTGTTTGGTGAGATCTGAGATTCTTATTTTTTGCAAAGGCTTTTCTTTCAAGCTGTCCAGCAAGGCTTTTCTTAGGCCATCCTTCGTTCGTGCTACTCGGATATCGGCTTTCATGAAATCCCCTTCCCTTACTCCTGCCCTTATTATACACAGAACACTCAACGGCTTTGCGGGATGGTGCGGTTGGCTCCGTCGGAAGCGGAGTGTTGGGGCTTGGGGTTTGGGTTGGGGCTTGACGCGAGGCTGAATGGGGAGCCTGAACGCTTGGGCGTGCGTTTGAGCGCGGGCGCGTGGGTTTGGGTGTGGGTTGAGCGTGGACCGACCCGTGGGTCGAGCGTGCTTGCTTGCGGCTGCTTGCGGTTGCTTGCTTGCGTCAACCCAGCACGCGCCAGTCGGGCAGCACTTCTTCAGCTGTGCGCGTGCTATAATACCTTTGAACTACTACATTGCGACAATAGGGCACCAAGCATTCCGGGGAAGGAGGGCGAGGTCTGGCATGTTCAGCATGCTTACCACGTGCTATCTCTTTCTGGGCGGCACCGGTGCCGGTGCGCTTGTCGTATTGAGCGTCTTGGAATGTGCGAATGCCCGGCGACGGGCTGCGAGCCCGTGGGGCGCACGGACCCGCTTCGAGCGAGCATGCGCGCTCCCCGATGAGTTCTTCGCCCGAGGATGGCCGCTTTGCTTCGTTGTATTGGCTCTGGGAATGCTGTGCTTGCTGGTGGACTTGGGCCGGCCTGACCGGTTGCTCGGCCTGTTGGTGTCGCCGCAGCTGTCTGCTATCTCGGTAGGGGCGTATGCCCTGGTGGTTGCCTTGATGTGCGCGGGTGCGTTCTCGCTGGCCGCGCTGCTTGACGGCGTGCGCGGGGGTCCGGCGGCGGTGTATGTGTTGGCGGGCGTTGGTGTGGTGGCCGGTGTGGTGACCATGGCGTATACGGGCGTTTTGCTGCAAAGCCTGGCCTCGGTGCTGTTCTGGCAGACACCCCTGCTGCCCCTGCTCTTCGTGCTGTCGTCGACATCGTGCGGTATCGCCTGCGTGTTCCTGAGCGCTGCCTTTGTCGAAGCGCGGCAGCCGTTCGTGCGGCCGCTGGTGCTGTTGGCGCGTATCGATGGGGTAATCATCGTTGCTGAGGCGCTGTGTTTGGCAGCGTATCTGCTGCTTGCAAGCGCCGGTGAGGGCACGCGTCTTGCGGTCGAGGCACTGGTTGCCGGCGTGCAGGCACCGCTGCTCTGGGGCGGTATCGTGGTTGGCGGGATGGTACTGCCGTTTGCGTTGGAGCGGTTCATCACGCACGGCAACAGCCGCACCCAGTTCGTGTGGATAGCGGCATTGCTGCTGGTGGGCGGTTTCACGCTGCGCTTCTGCATCGTGGGCGTTGCTGCCTGGGATGTTACGCAGATGCCGGATATGCTGTATGGCTTGAGCTTGGGCTTGGGATGAAAGGCGAGGAACTATGAACCGACGCAAAGCGGACCGCGTGCTCAGGGATGCGCCCTATGCATTCAACGACAAAGAAGCCGAGATCCGTGCGGCCACGACCTTTGTTCCGCGCAAGTCGTCGCGCAACGGAGCGCTCATCTTCAGCATTACCGCGTTTATTGCAACCTGCGCGGTAGTGTTGGGCGCCTTCTATGTGGCGACGGGTGCTATCGGGGTGGAGGCCGTGGTCTTCATGCTGCTGGCTGCGCTCTTGGTGCTGTCGTCCACCCATATTGCGTTGAGCTGGGAAAAGGTGGTTGTACTGCGGCTTGGCAAGTTGAATCGCGTGGTGGGGCCGGGCTTATACTTCACCATCCCCATTATCGAGCACGGCACCATTCGCGTAGACCAGCGCACCATCGCCACGCCGTTCTACGCCGAGAAGACGCTCACGGCCGACCTGGTGCCGGTGAACATCGACGCCGTGCTGTTCTGGGTGGCGTGGGATGCTGAGAAGGCCTGTACCGAGGTGGAGGACTATTACGCGGCGGTGTCGTTCTTGGCGCAGACGGCCCTGCGCGAGGCGGTGGGCCGCTCGACCGTGGCTGAGGTGGCCCTGCGACGCGACCAGCTGGATGTGGAGATAAAGGATGACATCGAAAAGGAGGCTGCCGGGTGGGGCGTGGATATCATCTCGGTGAAGGTGCGCGACATTGTGATTCCCAGCGAATTACAGGAAGCCATGTCGCTTGAGGCTCAGGCTGATAGAGAGCGCAGCGCCCGCATGTCGGTAGCCAGCGTCGAAGTCGATCTGGCCGAGATGCTCGCGGAGGCCGCGCGGGTCTACGGCGACCCTGAGGCGGCGCTCAAGTTGCGCACGATGCTCATGCAGTACGATACCGTTAAAAAGTCGAAGAGCGCGGTGGTTACCGTGCCGAGCTCGTTTAGCGATGGCTTTACCGAGGGAGTTTCGGGCAAGGTGGGCAATGGCTCTCGTGATTGAGCGAGGGGCTAGCTGCGTTGATTACGCGAAAGTTACGACATATGCCACCTGCGACGATGCTGACTTGCTACTATAATATTACCAAGCAACTAAAAGAAAGCTTCTCGTATGAGCCGATTAGAATCATTCCAACTCGATTACAGCAGCGGTCTGCCTGTGTGGATACAGGTGAAGAACCGCCTTGCCTACCTTATCGGGGCGGGAGAGTACCATGCGGGCGATCGGCTCCCCACGGTGCGTGCTTTGGCGGTCGATCTCGACATCAGTTACAACACGGTGAACCGCGCCTACATGGATTTGGAGCGAGAGGGCTACATTTCCACCCGTAAGGGCCGCGGCACCTTTGTAGCCGAGCGTCATTCGGTGGGGGCTGCCATGGCTTCGGATACTACGGTTGAGTTACTTGCCGACGACCTTATTCGCACCTGCTCGAACGTCGGGATGTCTGATGACGAT
>NZ_JAVWUP010000010.1:0-21213 GCF_036667095.1 Gordonibacter sp.
GATACTTTACCTTCCCGCTACCCTCGTGTCAAGAACTATTTTCAAAACTTTCGAAGCTTCTTGACTCGCACTTTCATGCTTATCTTTTACTTCTGTTTGAAAGAGAGTCTCTTCCGAAGGAACGGCCACGCTCTCCTCAAGCGCGGGTTTAGTATAATACCGGTAAAGCTTCCGTTACGCAATGATAAATTCCAAATTTATGCAAAGTTCTTGCGACGGACAGCATAAGACCTGATCGGAAGAGTTCATACTTCCAAAACGTGCGGCGACCGCTCCTCAACACCTTACTTGTGGCAGGCATCGCCTTGGCGACCAACTTATCTACCCTTACTCTGGCCGTTTCCCTCCAAGCCCGCTCCCTGAGCATTACCTTGGCCCGGGCCTTGGCCGGAGGGTCCTCGTCCACCGCCCGGGCCGCGTCCTCCGGAACCCTTTCCATCGCCTGCTCCTTGGCCTTTACCGGCCTCCTGCCCACGGCCCCCTGACCCAGTTTCGCCACCCGGGGCCAACGAGGCCCCTCCACCGGCAATCGCAATACGATCGCGCAACTCCCTCATGCTCATTGCCGCACAGTCCTCAAGCGACAAGCTGGGATCAAGCTCAATCAGCTGCAAAGCCGCACGATAGCGTCCCGTACCCATTCCCGCCGCCATAGCCGCCTCCCGTGTGGCGACGTCGACCGTCTGGCTTTCCCCTTCGCAAGGCAGAGAACTTAGGCAGGCATTGCTTTGCTGCTGGAGATCGTCGGTTTGCCGCGCATCGGCGGCCGTAACGCTTATCTCTACAAAAGCATCAGCCTGCAGGTAGGGTTCAAATGCCGCACTGGAGGCAAGCGCGTCGACCGCATCGTTGTACCGCTTCCCTGAAACAGGCACTTCTTGCAGAAGACCCTCGCCATCTTCGTTGAACGCCGTGGCCGAAACGACAATGTCGAAGCGGTTGATACCAAGCTCCACGGAAGGATTGACGTCGATTCCCACATAAGCGGTTTCCTCAAAATACAACTTCGCACCAACAATACCAACTACTGCAAGCGCAAAACATGCAGCCAAGGCAACGGCTGCATGCCTCCATCGCGCGCCATGGGGCGCTCGGCGCGCCGAAGCATGAGAAGTGGAAGACGATCCCGAGCTTTTCTGCACCTCAAAGACACGCCCCGGTGAATCGGAAGCTTTCGATTCCGGGAAAGGCAGTACGCATCCAGGCGCAAGCGGCTCGGCGCCATCGGTTTCCGACTCGTCATCAGACGACCTGCCACCAGCCACACCCAACACCTGAGCGACAACCGGCACACCGACCCCCGCGGACACCCGTGCGGGCTTGCTTGGCCCGACTGCTCCCGATGCGGGCTTCAATGAGTTCAGGAGGGCTCGCGGCTCTTCTCCTGCTTCATGTTCGCCCAGCCGATGCCCCGACTCTTGTCGAGCCAATTCGTCGAGAGCTCCAAGGGTTCGTGCTTTCACCTCGGCAGGAACCTCGATCGCGTCAAAGGCCCCGCGAACGCGATGTTCAAGATCGCTCATGCAAGAGCCTCCTTCAGCATCGTTTTGCCACGAGCAAGCCAAGAATAGACGGTATTCACGGGAGCATCCACCATATCCGCTATTTCAGGGGCGGTATAGCCCTCGTAAAGAGAAAGATAAAGAGGGGTGCGTGGAGGATCGTCCATGGATTGCATGATATCGACCACCTCGCTCGCGAAGGATGCTGGCTGGGATTCGCTGTCGGGCGAAACGAAGTGATTTGCGTACACCTCTTCATCAAAGGATACGTTCGACCGACTGGCTGCCTTGAGCATGTCTTTGCATACATTGGTCGCCACGCGAATCAGCCAAGCTTTCCGGTGCTCTTCGCCATTAAATGACGTAGTATCGGCGGTTGCGTATTTGATCATAGTTTCTTGGAATGCATCTTCCGCATCGGCCGAAGCGCGAAAAAAGAGAAGACAAACACGCCATACGGTCGATCCGTGTGCATCCATTACGCACTCTATGTCGTCTCGCGCCCTCACGGAACTTCAGCGATTCACCTTCAAACTAGCGCCCCATGCCCCTGCCGCCACCGTTGCCACGGCCGTTGCCGTTGCCGTTGCCGTTGCCGACATTATCGCACACGCCGTCGCCATTGGAATCGACATAACCGCCGCCATTTCCAGCGCCCGTGCCATTACCATTACCATTACCATTGCCGTTGCCGACGTTATCACACACGCCATCCCCGTCATTGTCGACAAACCCGCAACCGTTACCTGCACAGGCACCGGTTCCAGCTCCAGAGCCATTTCCCCTACCTGCGCCAAAACCACCGTTTCCAAGGTTATCGCACACGCCGTCTCCATCCGAGTCGACGTAACCGCCTCCGCCACCTGCGCCAGCTCCGGTTCCTTGGTTGTCGCACACCCCATCTCCGTCAGCATCAACGAACCCCGGAGCAACCTGCGCCACGGGCGCTACCGCAGCCGGAGCCTCAGCAACGACCGGAGCCGGGGCCTCTTGAGAAACCTGCTGCGCCGCCGGCGCTGGCTGCGGGGCCGCCGGAGCAGCGTTGGCGAAAGCGATGGTCGGCAACGCAATTGCGGCAACTGCGACAACCGTAATGAGTGCTGCGGTCTTTTTCTTTTCCATTATCAGATCCTCCTCGTTCGGTTTATTTCTTTCTACACTACCAACACGAGTGAGCAAGGAGAATCCTTGCAAGAATTTTTCTTTTTTTCAAAAAAAGAAACGGAGCCTCGTTTTGCAAATGCAAAACGAGGCTCCGTTTCCCTGCCAAGCGTTACACCAGCCTGACGAATTTACGTTTGCCCACTTGCACAACCGCGCCTTCGAGCTGGGCTGGATCGACGTTGTACGCCTTCGAGGGCACCACCACGCCCCCGATCTTCACGCCGCCACCGTCAATGAGGCGGCGCGCCTCCCCGGCGCTGGCCGCAAGGCCTGCATCGGCGATAAGCTTTGCCAGATAGACCAGGCCCTCCTCGTTCGGCGTCAGGTCGGCCTTGAACACAGGGACGTCGTCGGGAACAGCATGCTGCTTGAACACGAGGTCGAACTGCTCTTCGGCAGCCGTTGCCGCGTTGGAATCGTGATAGGCCGCAACGATGTTCTGGGCCAAGGCTCGCTTGACCTTGTTGGGATGCAGCTCGTCAGCGGCGAGGCCGCGTTCGATCCCGTCGATCTCGTCGACAGAGCAGGTAGAGGCCAGACGATAATACTTCACCATGAGCTCGTCGGGGATGGACATGATCTTGCCGAACATGTCGGCCGGCTCGTCGGTGAGGCCGATGTAGTTGCCGTAGCTCTTCGACATCTTCTGCACGCCGTCGGTACCCTCAAGCAGCGGCAACGTCAGGCACACCTGCGGCTCCTTGCCCATCTTCTCCATAAGCTCCCGGCCGGCGAGCAGGTTGAACAGCTGATCGGTGCCGCCCAGTTCGACATCGGCGTCAATGACAACCGAATCGTAGGCCTGCATAAGCGGGTAGAGGAACTCGTGCAAGCTGATAGGCAGGCTTCCCGTATAGCGCTTTTGGAAGTCGTCGCGCTCAAGGATGCGCGCCACGGTGAAGTTGCTGGCCAGCTTCAGCAAACCTTCCATATTCAGCGCAAGCAGCCACTCGGAGTTGTAGCGCAAGGTGGTCTTTTCGGGGTCGAGTACCTTAAACGCCTGATCCACATAGGTTTGAGCATTCACTTTGATCTGCTCGGACGTGAGTTGCGGGCGCGTGGAATTGCGGCCCGACGGATCGCCGATAAGCGCGGTGCCGTCACCGATGATGAGCGTGACGCCATGACCGAGGTCCTGGAACTGGCGAAGTTTGCGCAGCGGCACGGCATGGCCCAGGTGGATATCGGGAGCCGTGGGGTCTACGCCCAGTTTGATGTTCAGGGGCTTGCCGCGCTTGAGCTTTTCGAGCAGCGCGCTTTCCGGCACGATCTGGGCGGTGCCGGAGGCGATAATGTGCAGTTGTTCTTCAGCGGATAGCATGTCGATTCCTGTTCTGGTTTCCTTACTATATATAGGTTGGGATTCTAGCATATATGGACAGATGATTTTCAAGCTTCAGTGGAACGAATGTGCCCCGGCTTCCCCCGCAGGTACCTCCGTGCAAAAAGGGAGGACCCTCAGAGGCCCTCCCTTTTTGCACGATCGCTTGGAATGAAGAGGCCTACGATACGCCTCGGAACAGATGGCCGGTGGTTGCGCCAGGAATTTTGGCCACGGCATTGCCGTCGCGCAAAGCCACATCGCGCGCGCGAACGGCGCGGGCCACAGCAGCAGAAGTCTCCTCGACGTTCATAAGGGTAGTATCAACCATGAAGGCCGAGAGGCCGGCTCCGATAAGATCCGGCATGGCATGAGCGACATCGAGCGTCACGCCGTTGTAGAGATGACCGCGACCGAGAGCGTCGGTAACGACGGGAAATTCGAATCCCTTGCGATCCTTCAGGTAGTGAGGGCTCTTGCGGCGCGGGCACACATCGCACTGCTCGTCGCACGGGCCCTGGCTCATAAGCAGGCAATGCTCGCAGACCATAAGCTCCTGAGCGCCGATAACGGTAAGGCCGAGCGCAACGGGTGCGTCTTGGGCGAGGTCGCTTATCTGACCGAGCGTAAGCTCGGGGGAAAGCCATACCCGCTGGGCACCCAGAGCGGAAGCCGTTTCAAGGGCAATGCGGTTCACCAGGGGCACATGGGGACCTACCTCGGCCAGTGCGCCCATCTCCGTCGCACGCACAAGGGAGCCGAGGCTATCCGCAAATACCGGCTTGCCCGGCTTCACGTAGCGCCACGGATCGAAGTCGAGTCGCTCTTCGCGCGTATCGGGCACAGGATCGTGGTCGACGGCAGGCAGAGCGGTAATGCACTGCTTCGGATAACCTGCCTGCTCGGCCGTACCGGAACGCTGCCCGGCGATGACGGCTTCACCTCGCTTGTAGTTGAGGGCGGGAACGTAGATAGCATCGGCTCCTGCGCGTTTTGCCGCACGCGCACAGGCAGGATTCGTCGCCCATGCGGTAATCGAGCAACCGCGTTCGCGGACCGGTGCCACACGTTCGCGGGCACGCACACGTGGCAAGGTGCGGTCGCGATAAGATGCAAGCAGCTCTCGCTCCAGGTTTTCGAGCGCTTCGGCGCGGGCGCGGTGCAGCTGAGAGAACCCGATACCCACGCCGTCGTCCAATTGAATGTCGAGCGAGGAGAGCACAAAGGGCGTCTGGCCCAACCGGTCGATATGGACCCGCACGTCATCAGCCGTGACGGCTTTCGTGCGGGCTGCTTCCACCAGGGAGCCCTCCACGATACCGACCGCTCCGCCTAGACTCCGGCCAGCCAGCACTCCCTCGCCCGCTGGCCGCTGCTCGTCCGCCAGACGGAACTCCACACGAAGCGGCAGGCCGATACGCAGGGTCACCGAGCCGACGACCTGGACGCGCGGAGCAAGAGCATCGTCCGCGAAACCGGCGGCCGCATTGCGCACACGAAACACCCGGTCTCCCTTGCCGACAGGGCGTTCGGGCGACGTACGCACGAAGCCGTCGCGATCGAGGGCAACCACGCCGAGCGTATGGGCGAAGTGGCCCTTGTTCGTCCAGAATTCGAGCACGTCCCCTTCATGGAGCTCTTCCTCGGCTGCAAGGGCAGCGATGCCGTCGCGCGCATAGGCCACGCGGCCGACGAACACGCCGCGGTTGTTGGGGCGTCCGTAGCTCATGATGTCGTTGCCCCGCTGGCCCTCAAGGTAGGCCGTAGTGAAACCGCGCGAGAACGCCTCTTCCAAAGAGCGGCGCTCCTCGTCGCTTGCATGCTCCGCGACCGAATCGCCTTGACCTGGGCCCGCTTGTGACACCGCAATGCGGTCGAGCACGGCACGGTAGGCTGCCGTCACGGCGAACACGTAATCGGCCGACTTCATGCGTCCCTCGATCTTGAGCGACGCCACACCCGCATCCAGCAACTGAGGCAGCAGATCAACGACGCAGAGATCCTGTGGCGACAGCAGATGCTCACCAGGGGACGGCAGGTCTTTGCGCTGTGCAGCATTATGCAGCTCGTAGGGGAGCCGGCACGCCTGTGCGCAGAGGCCTCGGTTTGCAGAGCGACCTCCGATCAGGGAAGACATGAAGCACTGCCCCGAGTAGCACACGCACAGCGCACCATGGGCAAACGCCTCGACTTCTAATCCATGGTCGGCGGCAACGGCTGACAAGTGCGCGACCTCTGCAAGCGAAAGTTCGCGCGCCAGCGTAACCCGGCGGGCACCCAGTTTGGCCGCAGCCTCGATACCGGCCGCATTATGCGTGTTCATCTGTGTTGAAATATGAAGACGCACCTGGGGAAGCGTGCGCGCGAGTTCGGCGGCTAATCCGATATCCTGCACGATGAAGGCATCGGCGCCTGCCCGGTATGCCTGCCGAGCACATTCGAGCGCTTGGTTGATTTCGGAGGGCAGGATTGCCGTGTTCAACGTGACGTAAACACGCACGCCCCTTAGGTGGGCGTAATCGCATGCTTCCGCGAACGACTCGCTCGTGAAGTTATCGGCATTGCGACGCGCGTTGAATGCGTCGAGCCCAAGGTAGACCGCATCAGCACCCGCCGTCACCGCCGCATGCAAAGCGGCCGCGCTTCCGGCAGGCGCCAGCAGTTCGGGGCAATTCGATAGGGTATCTTCTCTTTGAGGTGCCATGGTACTCCCTGCTTATAACATGCGGACTTTTCTCATATTTATGCGTACGAGCAGCCGCTTTATGATCTTTTCCTGCGCCGCTTATCACAAGGTTACGATTCAATAACGGCAGTGGTAGTATACTCGAACCATGAAAATACGGCGAAAACAGCGCGAAACGCGCACCCATGCCATAAAATGGCTTCTGCTGGTAGCAGCTGTGGCACTCTGCTTTGTGGCTTATCAAGGAGTCAAAGGCGTATTACACGTCATGGAAGATTGGACCAGCGATCTTCCCAGCCTCGAGAACACCGATGCGTTCAACTTCGCAGAGGACTCGCACATGCTCGACAGCAGCGGGAACACCATGCTAGCGGAATTCCAGCTGGAGAACCGCACCCCCGTCGATCAAAACCAGGTGAGCGAATACGTGCTCAAGGGCACCGTCGCCACTGAGGACGTACGCTTCCACGAACACAACGGTGTCGACCCCACCGGTATCGCGCGAGCGCTTATGAACAACCTGACCGGCGGTGCGCTCGAAGGTGCCTCCACCATCACCCAGCAGCTCGTGCGCAACACCGTACTGTCGCAGGAAGCCAACGACATCTCGTTCGAGCGCAAGATTCGCGAGGCGCAGTTGGCCATCAACCTGGAAAAGAAATATTCCAAAGACCAGATCCTCATGTTGTACCTGAACACCATCAACTACGGCGACCAGTGCTACGGTATCGAGGCGGCAGCGCAGAACTACTTCCAAACGACATCGCTCGATCTGACGCTAGTGCAGGCGGCCACCCTTATCGGCATACCCCAGTCCCCCACCGCCAACAACCCTAAATTGAACCCCGATACCTGTCTTAAACGGCGCAATGTAGTGCTAGACCGCATGCTCTCTGCCGGCGTTATCACGCAAGAGGAGCATGACGTAGCCCAAAACGAGCCGCTGGCGCTGAACCCTGCGCCGCCCGCACCCGAAGAGGGCATCTACGCATACCCCTATTTCACCAGCTTCGTGCGCGATAAGCTTCTCAATGAGGGCGATAAATTCAACCTTTCTGATGGCGATCTCTTCGAGGGTGGCCTCACGGTCTACACTTCCCTCAACACGGATCTACAGGACAAGGCCGAAGCTGCCTGCGTGGCACAAAATGAGCGGATGGACGAGAATCTCGAATCGGCATTGGTAGCCATCGATCCCCAGAATGGCTATATCCAGGCCATGGTGGGAGGCAAAGACTACTTTCAAAACAAGTGGAATATAGCCGCCCAAGGCGGGCAACCTACCGGCTCGACTTTCAAGGCCTTCACACTCGCAGCCGCTATCGAACAAGGCATCGACCCGAAGACACCCATCGATTGCAGCAATCCCATGAAAGTGGACGATGGCCATGAACTATGGAACTTTGGAAACTATAATTTTGGCACTCTCTCTATTCAGAACGCCACCGCAAAGTCTTCCAACACGGGGTATTACCGCCTTGCCCAGCAGGTGACACCCGCAGCTATGAACGACATGGCCGCACGCCTTGGAGCCGATATCGTAGACCCGAACAACATACCCATGGAAACGCTCGGAACCGAAAATGTCACACCTTTGAGCATGGCGGGCGCCTATGGAACCTTCGCAACAGGGGGAATCAAGCATGATGCCATCGCTATCACTAAGATAGTGGATAAGGGCGGTAATGTCATCTACGAGGCGCCGGACACGAGTACTCGCGTTATATCCGAAGAGGTATCGGGTGCTGTAACGAAAGTACTGAAAACAGTATTCAACTCCGAAGGCACTGCTGCCGGCATGGGGCCGCTGAACGGACAACCTGTAGCCGGAAAGACCGGTACCGTTATGGAGTTCCGCGGCCATTGGCTCGTCGGCTATGCCCCGACAATTTCATGCGCAGTATGGATCGGCGATCGAAACTACCAGCCAACTGAAGAGTCCCTGACCGCAAACGCTCTTTGGCAGGACTTCATGTCGCGCGCGCTTGAGGGGCAGCCCATCGTGCAATTCCCCGAAACCCAGGATCCCGAATACAAGAACCCCTTCAATACCGAGCAGCAAAAGAAACTAGGCAACGAGGAAAAGGATCCTTCGAAAGCTCCCAGCGTAGTAGGCAAAACGATTCCCCAGGCTCAAGCTCTGCTTGGCGGGTATGTGGTATACACCATCGAGGAGTACTCGGACACCGTTGCCGCAGGCCTCATAATAAGCCAAAGCGTGGAGGGCAACCGGTTGCTGCTGCATGTGTCGAAGGGAGCGAAACCGGCAGATCCCGCCCCAACACCCCCACCAAGCCCCACACCCGACCCCCCTACACCCGATCCTCCTAAGCCGCCCAACCCCGATCCGCCACCTAACCCAGCGCAGGGAGCAACTTAGTCGCCCGTCGTCCTCCGCTCCCTCTTGTCTTGCGACTCACGCTCGCAATCTACCGAGAAGAGAAGGCAAAACAAGAAAGCGAACCCGAAATCGATCGCAGAACCAAGTACTACCGGGGTCGTAACCAAACTGCAAGGCCATGGCTCAATCGAACAACCTCGCATAAACACAAAGCCCTGCTTCCGCAACAAGAGGAAGCAGGGCTTTGTGTTTATGGATGAATGGTTTGGAGACAAGCGCCGCCCGACCACGTCGAGCGCCCTGCGCACAAGGCAGATTCGTTAGTTCTTCTCCGTCGCTTTGTTGTCGCCGGATTGGAGCTTGCCGATGCCCTCGTCGTATGTCGCCTTGCTGGCGGCAATGCGCTGATCGTAAGTTGACCAGTCGAACGGATGCGCGTCGGTAGCGCTGTCGATCTCGGTATAGAGCTCAACGTAGGCGTTCAGCGCGTCTTTAAGCTTGTTCGTGCCGTCGACGTACTCCTGCTGGATATCCTTCAGATCCTCGGGTGGCTCCAGCTTGCCCAGTTCGTCAAGAGCTTTGTAGGCATTGTCGGCCTGAGTGCGCATACCTACCACGTCGCCGCGTGACACGGCATCGGTAAAGCTGTCCAGCCGGCTCTTCAAATCCTCCATCGTCTGGTTCACTTGGGTCATATACTTACGGTTGTCAGTCTGCTGTTGAGCAGCGGCATTATCTTGCTGCACGCAACCAGCGAGCACAGCAACCATCATGACGGCAGCGCACGCGACGCCGACGATCCTGACGAGGGTGTTCCGTTTCATGTGCAACCTACCTACTTTCATTCGTATCGAGCATCGCCGTGTGCGATGCGAGCATTCGTTCAAAGCAATTATGCCGCAAATGGCAAGAGCATGCGAGACCAAGCAGGAGCGAACCGCATGGATGCCGCGGAAGGAGCGGTGCCGCCACCGCCTGTTCCGCCCCCGGTGCCGCCTCCTGTACCGGGATCGGTACCACCACCGGTGCCGCCGCCGGTCCCACCGCCCCCGGTGCCGCCGCCTGTCCCACCACCCCCGGTGCCAGGGTCGGTGCCGCCGCCTGTCCCGCCGCCGGTGCCGCCTCCTGTACCGGGATCGGTTCCTCCCCCGGTGCCGGGAGTGCCGGGAGTGCCGGTGCCACCGCTCGATCCCCCGCCGGTCGTGCCGCCAGTGCCGTTGCCGGTATCGGTGTCGGAACTGCTCGAATCGTTCGAACCTGAGTTGCTCGAGCTGCTGCTGTACCCACCGACATGATACTTCGTGTCCGAGTAGGTCTTGTATTGGGGATCGGCAGCGTACTCAAAATCTTCGAGCGGCTTGTCACGCAGGGCCGCGCTCATAAACTCACTGAACACGTCTCCCGCTCCGATACTAGAAGGTAAGGAAACTTCTCTATTTTTGTCTCCAAACCAGACCGACGTGGACAACTGGGGCGTGATACCGCAAAACGTGATGTCCTTGTAATCTGAACTCGTACCCGTCTTAGCTGCCACAACCTGCCCGCTCGATAACCGCGCATCGGAGCCGGTTCCCTGATAACCTGTCACAACTGTCTTCATAACCTCGGTGGCTGCATGAGCTACCTCGGGGCTGATAACCTGGCTGCCGTGTGTACGCGCCAGCTCGGTATCGGGAACCGTGTTGTCAATAATAAGGTTACCCTCGGCATCGTATATTTTCAGGATAGGGGTGGTATCAACCTTCACACCATTGTTTGCAATGGCAGAATAAGCACTCGACATATCGAGAATCGTGACATTTTGCTCCCCGAGGGTAAGCGAACCCACCGGGTTTAGCGGCGACGTAATACCCATGCGCTCGGCAATCTCCACAACCTTGTCGGCACCAAGAGAGGACTGCAAGCGCACAAAGCCGGTATTCGACGACACCTCAAAGGCCCCCGCGATACTTCGATAACCAAAATTGATATTATTAATGTTGTTCAAGGGGGAGCTCGCAGGATAGCCCACCTCAGGTAAAATCGCCGGGTTTGAGCAATCAATCATCGTTTGAGGGGAAATTCCCGCCTCCAAAGCAGCGATGAGTGTAAAGGTCTTGAACGAAGATCCGCACGCACGACCAGGGTTTGCGGAAGTCGGATCGCCCGTGGCTAAATTGAACTTGTCCGTTGCCCAGTCGCGCCCACCCACCAATGCCTTAACATGCCCCGTGGAGGGCTCGATAGACACCAGAGATCCCTGAAGGGCGTTTGGATCTTGGCCTTCCTCAAGCTGCCACTGCACCATCCGTGCCAGCTCAGCCTCTTTGTTGGCTACCGCCGTCTCAGCCTCTCTTTGAAGCGTCGGGTCAAGCGTTGTGACAATGCGGTAGCCACCTTTCAGTATCTCTTCTTCAGAAAAGTTATAGGCTCCCTTCGGATCAGTAAGCACATAGCGCACATAGCTGGTGAAATAAGGGGAGTCCAGAATGCCATCCACCGTAGGCGCCGTAGGATTCAAGGCAAGCGGCTCAAGTTTCGCCGCATCGTGTTCCTCTTGCGTGATGTAGCCGTTCGACAACATGCGATCGAGTACAAGGTTTCGCCGTGCTAGGCAATTCTCCTCGTTGTCGATCGGATTGTTGTAAGTCGGCGATTGGGGGATGCCCACCAGCGTGGCGGCCTCAGTAAGAGTGAGGTCGGTGGCGTTTTTCGAGTAGTACCGCTGAGATGCCGCCTGTATGCCGTAAGCACCCGAGCCGTAGTTGATGTTATTGAGATACATGAGGAGTATCTCGTCTTTTGAATGGAGCTCTTCCACTTTGACGGAGAGGTACATCTCGCGCACTTTTCGCTTAATGGAGATGTCGTTCATCTCGTCGAAAAGGATGGTGTTGCGAATCAGCTGCTGAGTAATAGTTGAGGCACCTTCTTTACCCGAACCGGTCACATTCACCACGAGAGCACGGGCGATGCCCGCAAGATCGAACCCTCCATGGTCGTAGAACCGCTCGTCTTCAGTGGCAATCGTGCCTTGCGCAACATAGGCGCTTATCTGGTTCAGCTCGACTTCCTCACGGTTCTCCGCTTGAAATTTTGCCAGCTGTGTAGCATCGTCGTTCGCATAGACCTCGGATGCTTGGGAAACGTTAAACGAATCCATATTCTGGTAATCGGGCAGCGTCTCGGGGTCCAACCACGACGAGCCCAGGGCATAAACACCCACACCACCTGCTGCGATAACGGCCACCAGTACGGTGACGAATATGAGAAGACCGTACCAAGGATGCTTTTTCTTGATGCTCGGCCTATTCTTTATTGAACGTGAAGCCACGTGACACCTCCCAAAAAACTCTCGCCATTGTATCATCGCGAGGAAACCCCTTATGAATCAACATAAGTTTGTTGGAAAATGGTCACAACGCAAAAGGGCCGATGAGAGGCCAAAAAGGTTGAAGCGCCCCAGGAGAGCGCTTCAACCTTTTGTGCAATCCGCGATAAAAACTGCGCTAGATGACAGCCTCGTCCGCAGCAAGCGCGGCCTTTGCCTGTCGCATCTGTTCGGCAACAGCCGATCCGGCGGTTCCACCGATAGTCGTACGAGCGGCGACGATGGCGTCCAGGTCGAGCGACGACACGATGTCGGCTTCGAACAGCTCGCTTTCGGCTTGGAAGTCCTCAAGTGACAAGTCGTCCAGATCGCAACCGCGCTGCTCGCACAGCAGTACCAGATGGCCCACGACGGCATGGGCGCTTCTAAACGGCATGCCCTTCTTTGCCAGGTAATCAGCCACATCGGTAGCCGCAAGGTAGCCCTTTTTCGCCTGCGTGCGCATGTTCTCAGGCTTGAGCTGCATGGTCGCGATCATGCCGGCGGCGCACACAAGGCAGTCCTCGAGCGTCTTGGCAGCATCGATGGCACCCTCTTTGTCCTCCTGCAGGTCCTTGTTGTAGGCCAGGGGCAATGCCTTCATGGTAACGAGCAGGGCCACGAGGTCGCCCACCACGCGTCCCGTCTTGCCGCGGATCAGCTCGGCGAAATCGGGGTTCTTCTTCTGCGGCATGATAGACGAGCCGGTGGAGAACGCATCGGACAGCTCGATGAAATCGAACTCGGCGCTCGACCACAGTACGATCTCCTCGCACAAACGCGACAAGTGCATGCACGACACGCTGCAAGCGTACGAGAGGTCCAACAGGAAATCACGATCGGACACCGCATCGAGTGAGTTGGGGATGACACTCGCGAAGCCAAGCGCATCAGCCGTCATCTGACGGTCGAGCGGGTAGGTGGTACCCGCAAGCGCCGCGGCACCAAGCGGGCTGGCATCCGCGGCGCGACGTGCGGCAGCCAAGCGCTCGAAGTCGCGGGTGAGCATCCACACGTAGGCCAGCATATGATGGGAGAACAGCACCGGCTGGGCATGCTGCAAGTGCGTGTAGCCCGGCATGATGGTGGCAGGATGGGCTTCGGCCTGCTCGACGAGAGCATAGCGTAGCGCGACGTTTGCCGCCATAAGGTCGGCGCACCGCTGCTTGGCGAACAGGCGCGTATCGGTGGCTACTTGGTCATTGCGGCTGCGACCCGTATGGAGGCGCGCGCCGGCATCGCCGATGTCGGCGATAAGCGCACGTTCCACCGACATATGGATGTCCTCGTCGTTGATATCGAACACAAAGTCGCCCGCCTCGATGCGCTCTTTGATGCGCGCAAGGCCGCCCTCGATAGACTGCGCGTCTTTCGAGGCGATAACGCCGCAAGATGCCAGCATATTCGCATGCGCCGTGGAGCCAGCGATATCCTGCGCATAGAGCGCCTTATCCACCGGCAGCGATGCGCCGAAGCGCTGGGTGAATTCGCTCACGTTCTCCGTGAACCTGCCCGACCAGAGTGCCATAGGTTTCCCTTCGTTCAGTAGTGCAACGTAATCGACAGATGCCTGCGGAAGCGGAAATGAGCGGCCGCCCCTGCAAGGCACCCTCCGGCGACCTGCGGTCTGCTGGAGGGTATCGCCCTTTACGCGAGCACTGCCTCCGCTTCCTCGATGACGGCCTTGGCGCCGATGGACGTCACGCCCTCGTACTTGCCCTTCGTAAGGGGGCCTGCCTGCTTTTCCGCATCGAACAACTCGGCGGGCGCGCCTTCCTGCCTGCGATTCGCGGCCCACGTCTTCGTGGACAGCGTCTGCAACTGGATGAAGCCCTTGGCGGCTGTATGGTCGAACGCGTCGTCCTTGTCGTAGGTGGCCAGCGCGTAGTCGTAGAGCGAGTAGGCGCTCTTCCGGCCGACGACGGTGCAGGAACCCTTGTAGAACTTGAGCTTCACCGTACCGGAGAGGCAGCGCTGCGTAGAGACCATGAACGAATCGATGGCTTCCTTGAGCGGCGAGAACCACTGACCGTTGTAGACGGCGGTGGCCCAGGCCTGCTCCATGCCCAGCTTGTAGTGCAGCACCTCCCGCTCCAGAACCAGGTCCTCGAGGGCCTTATGGGCCTGGATGAGCGCAAGGCCGCCCGGCACCTCGTAGCACTCCCTGCTCTTCACGCCCACGAGCCGGTTCTCGATCATGTCGATCCGGCCATAGCCGTGCTTGCCAGCGATCTCGTTCAAAGCGTAGACGACGCCGAGGAAGCTCTTCTGGTTGCCGTTGATCATATACGGCAGGCCCCGGGCGAACGTGAGCTCCACGTACTCCGGCTGGTCGGGTGCCTCAACCGGATCGGCGGTCATGGTGTAGATGTCCGCGGGCGGCTCGGCCCACGGGTCTTCTAGAGTGCCGCACTCGATGGCCCGGCCCCACAGGTTGTCGTCGATGGAATACGGCGAGGCCTTTGTCACCGGAACTTCGATACCGTGCTCAAGCGCCCAGTCGATCTCCTCGGGCCGCGTGTGCAAGTCCCACTCGCGCACCGGGGCCAAGATCTCGATGTTCGGATCGAGCATGGTGATGCTGGCCTCGAAGCGCACCTGGTCGTTACCCTTACCCGTACAGCCGTGCGCAACATACTTGGCACCAAACTTATGAGCAGCGTCAACCAAATGCTTGGAGATAAGCGGCCGCGACAAAGCCGACACGAGCGGGTACTTGTTCTCGTACATGGCATTGGCGGCAAGCGCCTTGGCCAAGTACTCGTTGGCAAACGTATCCCGCATGTCCACCACGAGGCATTCGAGTGCGCCTGATTTCAAAGCCTTCTGCTTGACCTTCTCCAGCCCCTCGTGCTCTTGCCCTACGTCGCCGACGACGGCGATGACATCAAGGTTGTTCTCGACTTGCAGCCATTTGATGCAGCACGACGTATCCAGTCCGCCCGAATAGGCCAGTACGACTTTTTCCTTTTGCTCAGCCATGATGGTAGTTCCTTCCCTCTGTTCAGCTTGTTCGTATAGTAGTGCCCGGATCAACGATGCTGAACACGGATAGGCCTTGGCTCCCCGGTGCCGTTCAAGGCATACGGGGGCACGAAATTCCGTGTGCATCGCGGCTTTTCGCGACGGCATGAGCGGCCGGGCGGCCCTCACGACTTAGTGCTGCTAGGCAGCGTTGGGGTGAGTGGAGGGAGAAAAGCGTCCCTCGAGAAGTATGTGGACGACTAACGTCGTCGCAGTCGGTCGATGGCACGCTCTACGTCCAGAGCGGCCTCGGGGCTTTCGGCGGCAATCATGATGGTGTTGTCGCCGGCAACGGTGCCAAGAGCACCGCGCAAGCAGGCCTTATCGAGCGCAGCAGAGACGCCGGCAGCTCCGCCGGAGAACGTCTTCACTACGATAAGATTGCCTGCCACGTGTACCTCTTCAACTAGTTCGGAAACCATGCGCTGCAAGCGCATTTCCTCGGGAAGCACGTAATAGCCTTCGCGGGACTTCACCAGACCCATGTCCATGATGTCCCGAGAGATCGTAGCCTGAGTGCAATCGTATCCAGCGGCTTGCAGCTGATCGGCAAGATCACGCTGCGTTTTGACATTGTTTTCGCGAATGATGTCGCGAATGATGTCATGCCGTTGTTGCCGCTTCCTCATGCCTTGGCTACTCTCTCGTTTCTCGCGGAGAACTATTACATACGGTTTCACAGCCATTCGCAGGTATATGCAGAAAATCGCAATACCGACGAAAAATATGCATTAAATAGTACCTTATGTTGACGCATTTGCGAAGAAGTAATTTCCAAAAGCGCAAAAAAGTTTTATCAAGTCCGTTTTCCCGGCACGCACAAGTCCGCAAAGCGACAGGCGGGCGATCTATGCAGAAGAAGAGTTTACCTCAACAAACGGCGCAAACGCTCGACAAGCACGTCGATATCGGATTTCTGGCACACGAGCGGCGGCAGGAAGCGCAGGGTATGCGGACCGGTAGCGTTCAGCAGCAGGCCCTCGTCCAGCGCACGGGCAACCACGTCGTTGGCGTCGTTCGCGTCGTCGAGGTCGGCAGCCACCATAAGCCCCAGGCCGCGCACCTCTTCCACTTGGGGAAACTCCGCCAAGCGCGCACGCAGGTAAGCACCCACCTGCTCGATCCGATCGGAGAAACCTTCATCTGCTAGCGTATGCAGCGTTGCCCGCGCCGCAGCGACGGCCAGGCAGCTGCCGCCGAACGTGGAGCCGTGGTCCCCCGGCCCGTACGACGCAGCTACGTCGGAGCGCGCCGCACACATGCCGGTCGGCATGCCGGATGCCACGCCCTTGGCGATGGTAACGACATCGGGCATGATGCCGAGCTTCTGGAACGCGAACGGGGTACCGCAGCGGAAGATGCCGGTCTGCACCTCGTCGCATATGAGAAGGGCGCCACGTTCCTGCGTGAGACGGCGGGCCGCTTGCAGGAACTCCGTCGTGCAGGGATGCACGCCGCCCTCCCCCTGGACGCATTCGACCATGACAGCGCAGATATCGTCTCCTTGCTGGGCGAAGAGGGCCTCGAGGGCCTCTACGTCGTTCAAGGGCGTGTGGGCGAACCCATCGGGCAGCGGCTGGAACGCCTCCTGCTTGGCAGGCTGGGCCGTGGCGGCCAACGTCGCCATCGTGCGTCCATGAAAGCTGCGATCGAGCGTGACGATGATGCGCGGTGCGGTGGCAGCAGCGGCCTCAGCAGCAAGGTCATCGCCACCGGCAGCCAAGATGCCTGCGGCAGCATGCTTGCGAGCATGCAGGCGCGCAAGCTTGATGGCGCATTCGTTGGCCTCGGCACCAGAATTGGCGAAGAAGCTCTGCCACGGCGTAGCGTCGGATGAGGCACCGTGGTTGAGTAGGTCGGAAAGCTGCTGGGCAAGCTCGCCGCGACCTTCGATGTAGTAGTAGTTGCTTACGTGCATGAGGCGCTCAGCCTGCGTGCGAACCGCTTCTACGACAGCTGGATGGCAATGTCCCAGGCTGATGACGCCAATGCCTCCGATAAAGTCGAGGTACGTGCCCCCCTGATCGTCCTCCACGGTCATGCCGCGGCCACGCACCAGCTCAACGGGCTTGCGTCCGAACGTATGCATAACAAAGGCAGATTCCAATTCCTGCTGTTGCTCAAGGCTCATGCGATCAGCTTCTCTCCTGTTTCGTTTCTTCTCCGCCGTCCAGCCAACGCTCAGCGCTGTTGATGATGCTGCATTTCCAGCAACACCTGTTCGCGGTTCTCGAGCAGTTTGGAGGCGAACTTGCCCAGCGGGTGCGCATCGAACTTGCACGATTCCTCGGTACAGTGCATCGTGGTGCCCACGCCGATGCTGGTAAGCAGCTCGAGCAGCAGCGCATGGGGAGTGGTTCCATTCAGGATATGGGCGCGGAACACGCCGGCCTCAAGTGCATGCACGCACGACTTCAACTTGGGAATCATGCCAGCAGAGACGACGTTGTTCTCGATCATGTACTGGGCTTCGAATACGGTAAGGTTTGAGAGGAGCGTGCCCTTGTCTTTGAAGTTCTCGTAGAGTCCGTCCACGTCCGTCAGGAATATCACCTTGTGCGCGCCGATGGCCGCGGCAATATGGCCGGCCACCAAGTCGGCGTTCACGTTGTAGAACCCGCCATCCTCGCCGAGTGCCACCGATGCCACCACTGGGATGTAATCGCCAGCCACCAAATCGTCAAGCAGCGGACGGTTGATGCGCGTGATGCGGCCCACGCGGCCCAACTCGGGGCTGAGCTGTTCGGCTACGATAACGCCCGCATCGGCACCCGAGAGCCCGACAGCGAAGTTGCCATGCTCGTTCAGCGCCTCGACGAGATCCTGGTTCACCTTGCCCGTGAGCACGGTGCGCACCAAGTCCATAGCCTCGGGCGTGGTGACGCGCTGGCCGTCCTTGAACTCAACGGGCAGCTGCATACGATCCATCGCCTCGGTGATGGCCAGACCGCCGCCGTGTACGATGACCGGATTTACGCCGACGATCTTCAGCAGCACGATGTCGTTCATGACTTGGGCGCGCAATTCCTCGTCCACCATGGCCGATCCGCCGTATTTGATGATAACGGTCTTGCCCGTGATGTTCTTGATCCACGGAAGCGCCTCGGCAAGTATCTCTGCGGCTTTACTCGATGCGCCTTTGGGGCGGGTGTCCTTTGCGTATTTCATGAGCGGTAGTCTCCGTTGATCGTGATGTATTCGTGCGTGAGGTCGCACGTCCAAATCGTGGTGGACGCATCGCCAGCGCCAAGATCGACGTCGATGACGATTTCGGGCTGCTCGAAGCGACGCAAAGCCTCGTCTTCGTCGAACGGTACCGTAAGCCCACAGCGGCACACCGGCAGTCCCAGGATATCGATAGCGGCATCTTCCTGGCGGAAGGCCGCACCCGACTTGCCGATAGCCATGGCGATACGGCCCCAGTTCGCATCGTGGCCGCAAACAGCCGTCTTTACCAACGGGGAGTTCGCAATGGCGCGCGCGGCCCCGTCGGCATCGGACGCATTGGCCGCACCCGACACGTTCACGGTGACAAGGCGCGTGGCGCCCTCTCCGTCAGCCGCCATCTGGCGTGCAAGATCTTCGCAGACGGAAGCCAGCGCCGCGCAGAACGCGGCATAGGCCGGAGAACCGGGAGCAAAGGGGGTCGCGTCGGCAGGCGCCGCCACGCCGCTCGCCAGCAGGAAACACGAGTCGTTCGTAGAGGTATCGGAGTCGACGGTGACCTTGTTGAAGCTGCCGGCGGCGGCGGCGGCGAGCGCCGCATGCAGTGCGTCGGGCAGTACCGGAGCGTCGGTGGTGACGACGGCGATCATCGTGGCCATGTCCGGCATGATCATGCCGGAGCCCTTCGCCATGCCGCCCACCGTGAACGTGCAGCCCGGATACCCGACGGCCGCACCGTCAAAGGAGACGGCAGCCTCCTTGGGACGGGTGTCCGTGGTCATGATGGCGCGTGCCGCGTCGGCGCCGCCGTCGGTCGAGAGGAGCTGCGCTGCCAGCGGCAGGCCTTCCTCGAACGGGCCAAGCGGCAGGTGCTCGCCGATGACGCCGGTGGAGGCGACCATGACCTCCTCTTCCGGACAGCCCACGACCTCGCCTACCATGCGCGCCGTTGCGCGGGCGGCTTCCAGGCCGGGCTCTCCGGTTGCCGCATTCGCATTGCCCGAGTTCACCGCCACGGCGCGCGCAGTGCCGTAGGCAGGCGATCCTGCCTGCGCGCCCAAGTGCTCGCGGGACACGCTCACCGGAGCAGAGCAGAACACGTTTCGGGTGAACACGGCTGCACACGCGCACGGCTCGTCAGAGACTACCAGCGCCATATCGAGACGGCCCGGGTCCTTGCGGAAGCCGGCATGGATACCGGAAGCCCGGAACCCGCGCGCAGCGGTGACACCACCCCGGACAGCCGTGAGATCCAACCCTTCGCGACCTTGGACGGCAGGCGAGCCATCCGGTCGCAAAGGGGCGACGGCTGCGGCCGTATCGGCAGGTAAGGGGGAGCTGGTGTCCATAGAGTGCTTCTTTCTCGAGGACGGCCGAGGGGCCGCGGGCTTCGCTGCTATAGTACGCTGCCGCCTATACCGGAACGGCGACAGAATCGAACCCTTGTCGCTCGGGCAGGCCGCAGACGATATTCGCGCATTGCAGAGCCTGGCCTGCAGCACCCTTCCCCAGGTTGTCGATGGCGCACACAGCGACAAGCATGCGCGCCCGCTCGTTTACGGCAAGGCCGATATGCGCGAAGTTCGTACCGGCGACCGACGAGGTCTTCGGCATGGTGCCGCCGCCCAGCACCTGCACAAAAGCGGAGTCGCGGTAGAAGTCGCGGTACAGCGTCTCGTAGGCGGCAACGTCGGCCGGCGCGTCGGCGCTCAGCGGCACGTTCGCCGTGGAGAGCAAGCCGCGGTTCAACGGTGCCAGATGCGGCGTGAACACCAGGCGACCGGGAATGCCGAGGATCTGCTCGATCTCGGGCGTATGGCGGTGAGTGCCCACGCCGTAGGCCTCCACGTTCTCGTCGGCGAAGCAGAAATGCGTCCGCGACGTGGCCTTCTTCCCTGCGCCGGTCACACCTGAGATGGCATCCACCACCACGACGCCGTCTGTGGCCTTGAACCCGGCACGCACGGCGGGAGCCGCAGCGAGAGACGTGGCCGTAGGATAGCATCCGGCACAGCCGACCAG
Organism: Gordonibacter sp.; assembly: GCF_036667095.1. NCBI lineage: Bacteria > Bacillati > Actinomycetota > Coriobacteriia > Eggerthellales > Eggerthellaceae > Gordonibacter > Gordonibacter sp. The sequence continues at coordinate 20,575 of NZ_JAVWUP010000010.1, forward strand.
CACCGGCTTGCCAGCTGCCCGATCGGCGGCAGCGCGCGCAAGGCCATCGCGAAACAGCTCGGGGAGACCGAATGCCGCGCGGGCTAAGAGTTCGGGTGCTGTATGGGGCGTGGCGTACCACTGCTCGTAGACCGCCGGGTCCTTCAGGCGGAAATCGGCCGAGAGATCGATAACGACCGCGCCGCGCGCAACGAGGCCGGGGGCCAGAGCGAGCGCTGCCGTATGCGGGACCGCCAAAAACACGAGGTCGCACGCGTCGAGCGCGGGGTCGTCGTGCCTGGCAAAGACGAGGTCGGTCGCACCGGTGAAGCCGGGGTACTCGACGGCAACGGGCACGCCTGCCAGCTCGTTGGACGTGACGACCGCAAGCTCAAGGTCGGGGTGGCGCAGCACCAACCGCACCAGTTCGATGCCGGCGAAACCCGCCGCGCCAACGATACCCGTGGTAATGGCCATATCGATCCTCGCTTGTCATCACGCCGGACACGCAAGCCCGGCTTGTCCAAGCATCTCTACCCAAAATATTGCACTTGCACAAAAATGGGCTTCAACACCACTGCGTCCATCCTAAAAAAGAAAACCCCGTTTGGCAAGGCACACGGCAAAATAGGTATACGAATACCGCCGTCGGCCGGACAA
>NZ_JAVWUP010000010.1:21313-37106 GCF_036667095.1 Gordonibacter sp.
ATAGGTGGGAACCGCCGATTCGAGGATATGGACAGCCTGCTCGTCGGTTTTGCCGATGGCAACCTCCAGCTCATCGAGCTTGGCAGCCACCTCATCGTAGCCGATGCCCTGTCCCGTGGATATCATGATGGACGCATTGTCGGTAGGAAGCGTGCTCTCTTCGTCCATGAGCAGTTCCTCGTACATCTTCTCGCCCTCGCGCAGGCCCGTGAACACGATCTGCACGTCCACATCCGGCGTGAGGCCCTGCAACTGAATGAGGCCTTTTGCCAAATCGACGATCTTCACCGGCTCGCCCATGTCCAAAATGAATATCTCGCCGCCATGCGCCATACCGCCCGCTTGGATGACCAGGCGCGATGCCTCCGGGATAGTCATGAAGAAGCGCTCTATGTCGGGATGGGTCACCGTTACGGGACCTCCTGCGGCGATCTGCCGTTGGAATACGGGAATGACGCTGCCGTTGCTGCCGAGCACGTTGCCGAACCGCACGGCCGAGAAGATGGTCTTCGACGTGCGGGCGTAGTACTGCATCACCATCTCTCCCATGCGCTTGGTGGCACCCATGACGCTGGTGGGGTTCACTGCCTTGTCGGTGGAGATGAAGATGAAGCGTGCCGCCGCCGATGCATCGGCGGCGCGCACCACATTCAAGGTGCCGAACACGTTGTTGCGCAGCGCCTCGCGCGGAGCGGCCTCCATGAGCGGCACGTGCTTGTGTGCGGCGGCATGGAACACAGCGCCGGGGAGGTATTTGGCGAATACCTCGTTGACGCGGCCTTGGTCGCACACGCTGCCGATTTCGATGATGACCTCGATGTCGTCATATTCCGCCAGAAGCTCGTTTCTGAGCATATAGGCGTCGTTCTCGTAGATGTCGAATACGACGATGCGTGCTGGAGCCACTTTGCACAGCTGCCGGCAAAGCTCCGAGCCGATAGAGCCGCCCCCGCCGGTGACCAGCACGGTCTCGCCGGCGATGTAGCCCGATACGGCACGGGTGTTCAGCACGATCTCCTCGCGGCCCAGCAGGTCGGCCACGTCGACGTCGCGCAGGCGCACCTCCCCGATCTCGTCGAGCGACAGTTCGCGGATGTTCGGAAGCGTGCGAAGCTTGCAGTCGGTCTTCGTGCATTCGCCGTAGATGCGCTTGCGCTCCTCAAGCGTGGACGACGGGATGGCCACGACGATCTGCTGGATGCCGTGCTTGTCCACCAAATCGACGATGTCGCCGGTATTACCCTCAACCTTCACGCCGTGGACGCGCTGGCCGCGCTTGGAGGGGTCGTCGTCGGTGGCGACGATGGGGATGCCGGGCATGTTGGGGTCCTTCGAGGCCATGCGGCCGATGGCGAGCGAGCCGGTCTCGCCGGCACCGACTACCAGCGTGCGCAACCGATCGCAGGCGCGCTGCTCCGACCCGAGCGCGCGGCGTTTCTGCCGCACCACCCGGTACACCAGCCGGATACCCCCCATAAAGAAGATAAGCAGGAAGCAGGCTACAAAGGAAACGCGGATAGGCAGGCGCGCGTCCATGGCCCAGAGCACCACGGCGCCTATGAGCGTAGCCAGGACCACGGCAAGGACGATCTGCATAGCCTCGTCAATGCTGGCATATTCCCACAAGTTGTTGTACAGGCGAAACACACCCAACACGGCCACGTTGATAAGCGCAACGATGCCCAGCACGAAGAATATCTCGGTGCTGGTGAACACCTCGTCCTCGACAGCGCCCAGAACCGAGGCGAGCCAGTAAGCGGCATACGTGACAGCTATGTCCAAAAACAGCAGCAGGGCTGTTCTTTTTGTGATATGAGCGTCCAAACCCACCCTCGTCTCGTAGGGTTATGCGAAATGAAACGATATTGCCAATCCGCACGGCAACCAAAAGGGTATTGTATACAAAGTACCCTACCGTTGCACAGATCAGTTAAGTTTCAGGAGCTTGTTACATGAAGAAAACAGCCACAGCAATCCCTGCGGAGTCCGCAACGGACGATGCGGGGAATTCCGGCCGACCCCAACCGGCACGCGCAAGCAATATCGATGCCATCGTGTCCTACTTCGAAAGCGGCATCATCGGTGCCGACGAACCGGGCGAAGTGGGCATAGAACTCGAGCACACCATCGTGCGCAACGACAAAAGTCCCGTCTCCTATCACGGCCCGCATGGCGTGGAATGGCTGCTCGGCCAGCTGAAGGAAGATTTTCCGAAAACAACCTGCGACCCCGAGGGAGACCTGCTCGGCGTGGCACGACCCGGCGAGGCCGTAACCATCGAGCCGGCAGCCCAGCTGGAACTTTCTGCCGGGCCCTTCAAGACCTTGGAGGCGGCACGCGCGACGTTCGAAGCATTCGAGAATAAGCTTTCCGAGATGTTGGCACCCGTAGGCCAGCAGGTTCTGACCGAAGGGTACCACCCCACGGCCACTGCCGAAAGCCTGGAGCTTATCCCTAAGAGGCGCTACCAGTTCATGAACCTTTACCTGGGGAACATCGGGCCGTTTGGGCCCCGCATGATGCGCGGGAGCGCCTCGACGCAGGTTTCCATCGACTACTATTCCGTATCCGACTGCCTGCGCAAGCTGCGCCTGGCATTCGCCTTGGTGCCCCTGTTCTCGCTCGTCTGCGACAACTCGCCGGTGTTCGAGGGGAAGCCTCGTACGCACCAGCTGGTCCGTACCGAGATTTGGCAGCACTGCGACCCCAACCGCTGCGGGCTGGTGCCGGGTGCCTTGGACCCCGCGTTCAACCTGCGGCGCTATGCGGAATACCTCTTGGATACGCCGGCTATCCTGGCACCTTGCCGCAAAGAGCAGTGGTGCTATTCCGAGCGCACCTTCGGCGAGATATACGCCGAGCGCACCATGACACGCGGCGAGGTGGAGCACGCCGTGTCGATGCTCTTCAATGATGTGCGGTTGAAAACCTATATCGAGATCAGGCCTGCCGATGCGCTGCCTATCCCCTACGTCATCGCCTACGCAGCTCTTATCAAGGGGCTGTTCTACCATGAAGAGAATCTTGATGCGCTGGACGAGCTGTTTGCCCACGTCGATGCCGATGCGTTCGAAAAGGCCAAAGACGAGCTCATGGCTTGCGGCTACGAGGCGGAAGTATACGGACGGCCCGTTGCATCCTTGGTGGACGAAGTGATGGCGCTCGGCCGCCGCGGGTTGGCCGAGAACGAACGTGCCTACCTTGAGCCTTTGGCGCAACTGGCAGCGCAGCATACCACCTTGGCGAACCTGACGGAGCTGCAGGGCTAGCCATCGAGCTTCGCAACCGACGATCAACCGGAAAGGGCGCACATGGATCACGCAGGAAAAATGGTACGCGTATCGTACAAGGGGTTCTTCGACGACGGAGCCGTGTTCATCGACCAGAGAGCGCAGCCTATCGAGTTCCCCTGCATCGACGGATGGATGCCCCCGGTTTTCATCGAGACGACACGCAGTATGGCCGTAGGCGAAACAAGGACCGTGCGAGTCGGGGCCAACGAGGCGTACGAAGAACATACCGACGAACGCGTCCTCGAGGTCAAACGGGCGAACATACCCGCTTCCGTCAAGCTTGTCGTCGGAGAGATGGTGAACCTGGAGGACCCGACCGGCCAAACCTACCCGGCGCGCCTCATCGAGCTGACCGACGACAAGGCAGTGTTCGACAGGAACCACGATGCCATCGCAAAGGCGCTCAACTTCGAGATAACGCTCTTGGACGTGTCCGACCTGCCAAACCGCACGCGTCCAACAACCGACTTGTGACAACTTGGAGTGAGTTTTCCGGCGCAGAAGAGGCAAAGCGCCGCGCTGGGTTAGACTAGGTTCATTGTTTATTACGCGAGAGGAGCTCGTTCATGAGCAACGAAGGCAAGAAGATCAAGGCGCATTACACCGGCACGCTTGACGACGGCACGAAGTTCGACTCGTCGGTCGACCGCGACGAACCCATCGAGTTCACCTGCGGTGCGGGCCAGATGATCGCCGGCTTCGACAACGCCGTGAAGGACATGGCTCTGGGCGAGAAGAAGACCGTGCATATCCCTGCCGCCGAAGCCTACGGCGAGCGCCGCGAGGACATGGTGCAGAAGGTTCCTGTCGACCAGATCCCCAACGGCGACCAGCTTCCCGTGGGCCAGACGGTCTACATGCACGGACCGGGTGGCCAGCCCTTCCCCGTGTTCGTCCAGTCCATCGAAGACGGCGTTGCCACCTTCGACATGAACCACGAGCTTGCCGGCAAGGACCTCACTTTCGAGATCGAGATCATGGAGATCGCCGACTAGGCGCCAAGCATTCGACAGAAGCGAACACGCGAAGACGTCTGAAGGCGTCTTCGCTTTTTTGAGGCTGTTCAGGCATGCTCTTTGTCCCAACGGTCTCCTCTACGATATGCCTCCAGGGTTGCCCGGTCATAAAGCAATGCCTCGAGCACCGAGGAGGTCATAACCACCACTTCGGCACCATAGGCTTTGACGACGATCGGGCCTCCGGAACAGCACGCTCGTTCCATCACGTCGCATAGGTCGGTCTTGTGGCTATCCATAATTACCGCCTTCCCTTCAGCCGCTTCGACAGATCGAGCAGCCGTTCGTAAAAAGCAAGATCCTCGTTGTGGTTCAGTACTGCAATGCGCTCGGCCATTCGTCGACGACTCTTCCGAACAAGACGATCGGGCGGGTTCAGGCCATAGGCATACGATGGCATCTCGTCGCAATCTTCCGACGAACGACCGGTCCTGCGCTGGTCTACAGGCATCATCATGCAAGCCGCTTTCTCCTGCGCCATGCGTGCTTGCACCCGATCGTACTCGAAGCCAAAGAACGTCATCTCCCAAAATGCGCTCGCCAGGGCGATATAGCGCTCCCGACAACACCAGTCTCCGCCAAGCCATGCCTTGCAAGCAAGGATCTCCTCCCAAGGTGCAAGCGTATAGCTTCGCTCGCCCAGAGCACCCGGCACTTGATCACGCGAGCAATTGCCAGGAGATGCCGCCGAACGACATCGGTGCTTTCTGGTTTTTCCGATGTGGCTGTACGAGGTTGCGAAACCCCCTTTGTCCCGAATGAGCCCCTCAAGACCCGCCGTGTCGCATCGCGGGACAAGCGCCATATGCAGCCTCCACGACACCGACCCCGCGCAAGCATTGAGCAGATACGATGCCTGAGGGGCGAGCAACCAGTCTCGGTTGGCCTTTTTGTCGAGAGGAAGCGATTCCATAGCGTCAAGCGACGCGTCGAGCCTATGCTGCATAGCAGCATAGCGTCCCTTGGATACCCGCACGTCACGGCAGGCAAATTCCTCGATGATAACCTGCTCGAGCAACGCGCGATTGCAGGAGTCGAACAGATCTTGTAGGGTGGGAAGGTCGCGCCAACGAAGGCGCCGAGTGTTCCACAATATCGTGCTGCCCATAGCGGCAAGGCACCTCACTTCCTTACAATTCCTTAGGCTGAGAGGATCTTGCAAGCGTGGTACGGGCGACGAGGAACATCGTCGCCATCTATGGGCTGCGCCTTAGCGTCGCGGATGACAGGCAGGCAGCGCTTGCACTGGCTCTTTCTGTTGTTCCATTATAGCACTTAATGCGAACATTTGTTTGTTTATTTTCCGAAAACGAAATCATCATGGCCGCAACGACCATGATGACGACCGGACCGCCGACCACCGCGGGCGGCGGTATGCGGTCCAGTCAAGGCGGCCGAGCAGGAGAGCGTCGAGATATTCTCTTCGCATGAGGCCAAGCAGCTCGTGCAAGACGGCTCCTACCAGCAAAGCACCTCGCAGCCGTCCTCGGTCACAGCAACCTGTATTTCCCACTGCGCCGTGAGGCTGCCGTCTGCCGTGCGCACGGTCCATCCATTGGAGTCGCTCATATCGATGTCGGGCTGGCCCGCGTTGACCATAGGCTCGATAGTGAACACCAGACCGGGCACGAGCACCATGCCCTCGCCTGCGTTGGCGGCGAAACTGACGAACGGGTCCTCGTGGAAGTCCAGCCCGATGCCATGGCCTCCGAACTCGCGCACAACCGAATAGCCTGCACGCTCGGCCACCTCGCGCGCCGCCTGGCCGACATCGCCGACGAAACCCCAGGGCTTGACCTGGGCCAGTCCGGCTTCGACGGACTCCTTGGTCACCTGCACCAAGCGTTCGCGCTCCGCATCGACCTCTCCGATGCAGAACATGCGCGACGAATCGGAGTAGTAGCCGTCCAAGATAGTGGAGCAGTCCACGTTCACGATATCGCCTTCGCACAGCACCTCGTCGTCGGACGGGATGCCGTGGCACACCACCTCGTTGACCGAGGTGCACACGCTTTTGGGGAAGCCCTCGTAGTCCAGAGGAGCCGGGATCGCACCCCGTTCGACCGTATAGTCGTGCACCCAGCGATCGATCTCGCCTGTCGTGGTGTCCGGACCGATGTGTTCGGCCACGTAATCGAGGGCACCGACGTTCACCGCCGCGCTGCGCTTGATGCCCTCGATGTCGGCCGCCGACTTCAGCAGCGAGCGAGAGGGGACTTCGAGCCCTTGGTCGGCAAGCGCCTGCAAGCGTTCGTCGAAAGACAGGTGGCACTTCTTGTATTTCTTGCCGCTACCGCACCAGCACCCATCGTTGCGGGCCGGCTGAGCTTCTCCGTCGTACATGCAGATTCCTTTCAGGCGCAAGATCGCTACCCCGCGAGCTGCGCCAGCTTTTTGAACGTGTTGGCATTACGAATGGTAATGCTGCCGCACACGGACGTCGACACCCGAAAGCCTACCCGCGAACCTCGGCTCCCGTGGCGCCGCACACCTTCTTCACCAGACGCTCATGGGCCTTGTCCACTTCCTCGCCGGTAAGCGTGCGATCGGCCGCGCGGTACACCAGCGCATAGGCCATCGACTTCTTGCCAGCACCTACGCGCTCCTCGTCGCGGTACACGTCGAACAGGCGCACGTCTTCCAGCAGCTTGCCGCCAGCCGAGGTCATGCACTGCACCAGGCGCTCGTGGGTCACGCCCTCGTCAACGACGAAAGCCACGTCCATGGATACCGCCGGGAAGGTGGGTACGTCCACGTAGTCGCGTGCCGGGCGGGAGGCTCGCACGAGCGCGTCCACGTCCAGCTCGAACGCCACCACCGGTGCGGCGGCATCGAAGGCGTCCACAGCCAACGGGTGCAGCTCGCCCACCCAGCCGAGCACCGTGCCGCCCGAGAGCACCTGCGCTGCCCGACCGGGCTGCAGATGGGGTGCTTCTTCACCATCCAGCGCCTTGAAACGCAGCTTCGGCAACGCCAGCTCGCGCGCCAGGCTCTCCACAGCACCCTTGCCATCGAAGAAGTCGAACGCTGCTATCTGCGCGTTCCAGCCCCCCTCGCGCATAGCACCCGCCATGACCGCGGCCAGGCGACGGCGCTCCTTGGGCTGCTTGCGGCCCTCGGCGGCGAAGAACACGGCACCCACCTCGTAGAGCTGGACGTTCTTCACGCCGCGGCTCTGGTTGTACGCCACGTTGCGCACAAGGCCGGGGACGATGCTCTGGCGCATGACGGACTGGTCGGCATTCAGGGGGTTGATCAGCTCCACCGGCTCGCCTAGCCCCTCGGGGGACATGCGCAAACGACCAAGATCGCCCGGCTCAGCAAACGAGTAGGTCATCGTCTCGTTCAGACCGCAGCTGCGCATGGTGTCGCCCACGACATCGAGCAGGTGTTCTTCCTCCGAACGCGTGCCCACGCGCCCGCGACCACCCGGCAGCGTGGAGGGAATACGATCCATGCCCCACAGGCGCAGCACCTCCTCGTACAGGTCGATCTCGCGCTCCAGATCGGGGCGGAAGGTGGGTGCCACCACCGCAAGCACATCCGCGTCGGACGTGCCGCCCACGATACAACCTAGACGCGCCAGAATGTCCACAATGTCCTCGCGCGGAATGTCGGCGCCTATCAGGGCGCAGAAACGCGGAATGCGGAACTCCAGGTCGATGGGCCGCGTTGCCTCAAGGTACACCTCCACCAGACCAGGGCACACAGTGCCGCCCGATACTTCGGCGAGGAGGGCGGCGGCGAAATCGGCGTTGGCCGCAACGGGATTGTCGTCCACCCCGCGCTCGTAGCGCATGGAGGCTTCGCTGATGAGGCCCAGGTTGCGGCTGGTGCGGCTCGTGTGGGCCCGATCGAAGGTGGCCGCCTCCAGAAGCACCGTCGTGGTAGCGTCGGTAACCTCGGTTTCGAGCCCCCCCATGACACCGGCCAACGCCACCGCACGCTCAGGCGTGGCAATGACGGTCATGTCGGACGTAAGGCGACGCTCCTCCCCGTCGAGCGTGGTGAACAGCTCGCCGTCCTGCGCCGGACGCACAACGATATGCGCCTTGCCGTCCGACCCTGCCAACTGGTCGAAGTCGAACGCATGCAGCGGCTGGCCCAGCAAGAACAAGATGTAGTTCGTCACGTCCACGATATTGTTGATGGAGCGCGCGCCCAACGCTGCAACGCGTTCGGCCAGCCAATCGGGGCTCGGGCCCACTTTCACGCCGTGGATGACGCGCGCCGTGTAGCGGCGGCAGCGAGACGAGTCGGCGATGTCGATTGACACCAGGTCGGCCGCCGGCGTTGCAGACGTATCTTCCGTGAGCTCGCGCGTCGGGTACGTTACGTCGGTGCGGTACATCGCCCCCACCTCGCGCGCCATACCAGCCACCGACAGGCAGTCGGGACGGTTCGGTGTGACCTCCAGGTCCAGCACCGTATCGGAGAGTTGGGCATACTCGGCGAACGGCACGCCAACCGGCGCACCCTCGGGCAGGATCATAATACCCTCATGATCGCTCCCCAACCCCAGCTCGCGTGTCGAGCAGTTCATACCCATGCTGGTCACGCCTCGCAGCTTCGACTTCTTGATCTTGATGTCGCCGGGCAGCTCAGCACCCACCATCGCCGTGACGATATGGTCGCCCGCGTTGAAGTTCTGCGCGCCGCACACGATCTGCAACGGTTCGGGCGCGCCGTCGGCACCGAGATTTTGCGCACCCACATCCACCGTGGTCACCCACATATGGTCGGAGTCGGGATGCTGCTCCTTCGTGAGCACTTTGCCCGTGACGATGCGGTCGAAGGCTGCACCCGTCTTCTCCACCGCCTCCACGCCCGTACCCGTCAAATCGAGCCGATCGCAGAGGGCCTTCACATCCCCAGGAACCTCGACATATTCAGCAAGCCATTTCAGAGATATCTTCATTACTGCTTCCTATCCGTTCATTTCCGGCTTCGCCGGAACAGGATTTTTCTTCCTACCAAGCCGCCCTGCAGAGCAACCTGCCCGATGCAGACGAAACTCGCCGAGCACACACGCAATCCCGACAGCCCCGCGAAGGGACATTTGGCGATGCCCGCCAAGCGAGTTTCCCCTTCGAGGACCTGCTCCGCTTCGTTTCGCGGCGCCGCACCTCTTGAGCCGAAACGTCCAGCGGGCGTTTCGTGCGAGCAGGACTGTTCGAGCGACGGGGCGTTGCCAAACGTCCCGCCAGAAACCCTAAAACTGCCGCAAGAACCGCATGTCGCCTTCTACCAGCATGCGCAAATCAGGCACGTTGTACTTCAAGCAGGCGATACGCTCTACCCCCATGCCGAACGCAAAGCCGGAATACTCCTCCGGGTCGATGCCCGACATGCGCAGCACGTTCGGGTCCACCATGCCGCAGCCAAGTATTTCCAGCCAGCCCGTTCCCTTGCAGAAACGGCAGCCCTCGCCGTGGCAGATGCCGCAGCTCACGTCGACTTCGGCCGAAGGCTCCGTGAACGGGAAGTAGTGGGCGCGGAAACGCGTTTTGCGCTCGGGCCCGAACATCTGCTTGCACAGGTAGTCGAGCGTGCCCTTGAGGTCGCCGAACGTGATGCCCTTGTCCACCACTAAGCCCTCGATCTGCGTAAACTGGGGCAAATGCGACGGATCCGCCACGTCGCGGCGATACACTTTGCCCGGCGCGATCACGAAGATAGGCAGCTTCTGATCCTCCATGGCGTGCACCTGAACGCCGGAGGTCTGCGTACGCAGCAGCACGTCGGACTCTCCGCGCACGGCCACCTCGTCGCCGGAGCGGTCGACCACGTAAAACGTGTCAGCCAGGCTGCGGCTGGGGTGGTCGGCGGGAGCGTTCAGCGCTTCAAAGTTGTAGTAGTCGGTCTCCACCTCGGGGCCTTGGGCCACGGTATAGCCCAACCCCAGGAACACTTCGGATATCTCGTCGGCGATGCGGTTGATAAGGTGGCGGGTACCCCTTTGCTGGGCACGACCCGGCAGCGTCACATCCACCGCAGCCGCGTCGATGGCGGCCGAAAGCTCGACAGCATCGAGAGCGGTCTTGCGTGCGACCAGCGCCTCCTCGACAGCGGCGCGCACCTCGTTCACCGCCTTGCCCACGGCGGCGCGTTCCTCTTTCGCCACCTGCCCCATCTGCCGCAGGTAACCCGTGAGGGTGCCCGCACGACCCAGCACACCCACACGCACCAGCTCGAGCGCCGCCGACGTATCCGCCGCAGCAATCGCACCGAGCGTCTGCGTGCGCAGAACCTCCAACTCCTCCATCAATGCCATAACGCCCGTCCCTTTCCGTCTCTTACTATCCGCACGTGCAGCTACGCAACAAAAAAAGAGTCTTCTCTCGTTCTTGTTTCCAGGGATTGACCCCCGATCCAAGGACGAGAGAAGACTCTCGCGGTACCACCTCGGTTGACGCCTTGCCCCGCATCGCAGCCAGGCAACCGACTGCGAGTGGACAAGCCGTCCGCTCTTGTGCTCTGTTACGGGAGCGCCCGTCGCATCCTACTAACCGTCTCGTCCCACCCACCAGGGAGCGTCCGCGTTCAAAGGCACTGCTCGGAAGGGAATCGCCGCACGTGCCGCCCAGGGTCTTTCAGCCGATGGAACCCTGTCTCTGATGACGACGCTTGCGCACGGCGCTGTCTTCGTCGTTGCATGTATCGATGGAGTATAGCGCATTCCTCGCGGTGGGTGAGGAAATTTCACAAGCACACCGCGAGGATAATATCCGTCCGGACTGGCAGCCGGGTTGGTTGAAATGCTACCGCACCCCCGTGCTCCCTGTAAAAACTCAACCTACGAGGATAGTGTCCCAAACACTTGAGGGCACTAGCTAAGGTAGAGGGAATACACATAGCCCGTGGTGTTACCAAACTTCACCTGGTACCAATCGCCTGCCACATCAAGCACATTCACCGTCGTACCCGCGCTGAACGAACCGATGATGGTGCCATTAGTGCTTGGCTCCGTGCGCACGTTGAGAGGCGCGGTGGTGGTAAGCTGGTTCATCGTGCTGTCCGTGGCCTCACTCGGAGGATCAGCCTTATAGCCGCCTTGGCCGAAACCCAGATACGCGCCGTAGCAGTACGCCTCAACGCCATTGAAGGTTACCGTGAACCAGCCGTCGTGTTTGGCGACAACCGGCACACCCTCATCGACCTTCAGCGATCCAAGAATGCGGCTGTCGGTATTGGGCTGCTCGCGCACATTGAGCGGGTCGGTAGCGTACATGGTAGTGGTCTTGCCGTCGCGAACAGTGCCGTCCTGCGAACCTTCGAAGTTCAGGAACTGGTAGTAGCAGAAGCCCTCTTTGTCCTGATAGGTCACATGGTACCACCCGTCGTTGGTCATACCGTGCACCGCGACCGATGTACCCTGAGGCATAACATCCATGACGTTGCCGTTGATGTTCGATGCATCGCGCAGGTTGAGCGGCGCTGTCGTAGCCATGGTCGTAACGGTTTCGGCGGCGAAGGCTGTTGTGGCCAAGCCAGCTGTAAGCAGGAGTGCTGCACCCAGCCCGCCGATTGTTGCCTTGCAAAACTTTGCAATACCCATAGAGCCTCCTCGATGTTGGTGTGCCAGACTGCCGTCCCCCCTTCGAGAGGTCAGACACAATTCATAGTATCATTGCAAGCAGAAGGACATGACCGGCCCGAGCCGTTCAAACATTCGTTGAAACCGAGGATGAGCACAGAATCACCAGGGACCGCAATCCCGAGAAACCGCCTGCTACAAGAACCGATAGCTCACCGTGCGCAGGCCCCAGTCGTTGCACGACGAGAAGCCGAACGCTTTCCATACACCGGGTTGCAGATCCAGCACGCGGCTGCCGCCTCCCATGCCGCCGCAGTCGTTCACGGTAGCGAACACGGTCATGCCGTTGTAGGATATCTCGACCGTACGGCCGTAGTACTGCCAGTAGTGTGGCCACGCCATCGGCACCGCGACGCCCATGGAATTGTCGTCGCACACCTCGCCGGTGGCCGTCGTGCCAGGGTTGGGGGTATAAGGGTCGGTCGAGCCGCCGTAAGCCGAAGCCGTGCCCGTCGACCAGCCGGCATCGCTTCCACCGGAGCCTCCACCGGGGTCGGGCGTCGGCGCCGGAGGAGTCGGATCGGGGTTTGGCTGGACGGGGGTTTCCGGCGCAGCGGGACGGTCGACCGTGTTGGCGCCTTCGTCCACGACCGGCTCGGTTACCGCACCTCGCGCGGCCATCTCATCGGCTTTCTGCTTCAGTGCGGCCAAACGCGCCGTATAGTCGTCCTGGGCACCTTGCAGCTTGGTGGTCGCCTCGGCAACCACTTGGTCGGCTTCCGCCTTCTTCGCTGCTATCTCGGAGAGCTTCTTGTCTTGCTCGTCTTTTTGCGCGTTCAGGTCCTCCACGATGGCATCGAATCGCTGCGAGCGGGCCTTCTGTTCCTCGATCACCTGCGCCTGGTGCTGGGTGACCGTTGAAAGGTAGTACAGGTTGCGTACTAACTCGTCGAAATCGGCCGCCTCGAGCACCAGCGTCACCAGCGACTGGGCCGAGCCGCTACGATACTCGAATTTCGCCGTTTTCCCCAGGGCGACACGACCCTCGATCACCGCTTGCTGTGTCTCCATGGCCTGCGCCGCCGTCTCGTCGATGCGCTGCTGCAGTGCAGCGGCATCCTGCTCAAGGGAAACGTACTCGGCGGCAAGATCCTGCATGCGCGACTCGGCACCGCCAAGCGTCGTCTGGGCATGGTCCACCGCCTGCTGCTCCGCTGCCGCGTCAGCCACCTCGTCGGCCTGCGCAGCCTTTGGGAAAAGCGGGGCCATAGTGCAGGCCAGCGCCATCGAAAGCAGCCAGCAAAGCGCCCCGCCTCCCTGAAGCCTGCGCTTTTGGGATACGGTCCGTGCCATCGGCTTCGCTATCGAACGTGCATTCGGCTCCATGAAATACCCCTAGGCCGCAAGCAGCCGGTCGTGCGCTGCAGCCAGCGCGGCGATCAGATTCTTGATAAGCGGCTCGTTGTCGGTAAAATACTCGTCGTCGTAGTCGGCATCGGACATGACCGCGATAAGGTAGTCGCCCGATGGGCCCCGCACGATGCCCGCATCGTTCAGGGCGCCCATGTTAAACCTCGGAGTGTCTATCTCGTAGCCCGGCTTCGCCAGCACCCGGTAGCCGCCACCCAGCGTTTGCCGAATGAACGAGGTGCCCGTCTGGGAAAGCAGGCCTTCGCTCAAAGATGCGTTTGCGCTACCGCTCTTAAGGTACCCTCCGACGCTCAGCCAAAGCTTCGCTAGGTCCCGAGGCGTATAGAACGGGTACCACTCGCCTTGCCAAGCTGCCGCGTCCACGCCGGCCGAGGCAGCCCACGCCTCGAACCCTTCGCTATAGTTCTCACGCAGCAGCGCGTAGCCTGTGTTGTCGGAGTGCACGATAGTATTAGAAAGCACCGTGCCCAGATCGTAGGTATCCACCTGGTCGAAAGCCATGATGCCGGTGCCTTCCTGCACCGCGTCTTCAAAGACCTCGTCAGCCAGCTGGGCCCGCCCGCTGTCCAGAAACTCCTGGGCGACATAGGCAACATAGGGAGCCTTGACCGTGCTGGCCGAAAAGATCGAGACATCGGCATTGTAGCCCAAACCACGTTCGGCCTTGAAATCGTATACCACGAAGCCCGCCTCCCATCCAGCGTCGCCGAACGCCGCAAGCGCCGCGGCAACATCGGGGATTTCGCCCGCATCGAGCACCCGCTGGGAACCTGCCGCCTCGAAGAGGTTGACCTCCGCCGCACCCGTTGCTGCATCGAGGGCCGTAGGGGCCGTTTCGGGCCGCGCAGACCGATCGTCCTCAGGCGCTGAAGCAGCCCCCTCGGAGGGCGCACCCGTCGCGTTGACTGCTGCTCCCAGGACGAAAACAGGTTCTTCCAGACGCACGGCGGCAGTGCTCAGAGCCATCACCGCGCCGAAGAGCACCGCGACCGAGCATGTCGCAGCTGCGACGACCTTAGACCAGCCGGGAAGGTGCCTGAACCACCGAGCGATACGCCTTTTCGCTGTCGTAAGACCTTGAGCCACGTAACCCCTCTAACAATATAGGCGAGCACACCCACCAACGCGCCGCCGCTTCTTCGTTTGTAAGCGCCCAAGGCGCTGCTCGAAGAAGTATTCCCTATAGCCCCGAGAGGGGCAAGCCCGCACCAGGCAATCAACAGAGGATAGCCACCTGCACTTCACAAGCCGCTCGGAGCAAAAGCTCCGGATACCGAGCCATCGCGCGCGCTCCGTCCTCTTTCTTTGCTCCCGAGCGCTCCGCAAGATGCCTCCGTTGCTTCCGTGATAGTATGGGCGATGCAGCCCGCACGGCACCCCACCTTGGCCATGTCATATGACCAGGTGCACGGCTTCACTCGACAAAAAACAGCACGAAAGGCCCCCGTGGAACCGAGCAGAACGAACAACGGCTTTCCCTCGGCAACGCGCAACGCCCCGCACGTTCGCCTTGCCGCCCCCGAAGATTCAGAGGGCATCCGTGCCGTATACGCACCTTACTTGGACACGCCCATCACGTTCGAGGAGGCAATTCCTCCTGCCGAGGAGTTCCGCGCGCGCATGGGCGGCATTCTTGCCACCTACCCCTGCCTCGTGGCTGAGAACAACGGGGTCATTGTCGGCTACGCGTACGCGCATCGGCAGGCGGAGCGGGAGGCGTACGGGTGGAATGCCGAGCTTTCAGTGTACTTGGCACACGAGGCATGCGGCTTCGGCCTGGGCGGCACGCTGTACCGCGCCTTGATCGAGCTGGTGCGTGCTCAAGGCGTGAAGTGCGCCTATGCGCTGGTCACCGTACCGAATGCGGCAAGCGAACGCCTACATGAGGCTTTTGGCTTCCAGCTTATGGCCACACAACGCAACGCGGGATACACCTGCGGGTCGTGGCGCGACGTTGCCTGGTACACGCTGGCGCTCTCAGAATTCGATGCCGATCCTCCACCGGTCGTTCCCTTCCCTCACCTCGACCCCCTCGTCGTACGCACCGCAATCGAGAAAGCCAACCGAGAACTTACGATGCGCTCGCGTTCAAACAACGCACCCGATACCGGAATACCCCAGTAAGCCAGCGCCGGAAAGGACACGCACCGTGCAGCAAGCGCGCCTGTTCGAGATCATCTACCTGCTGATGGAGCGCTCGCCGCGCACGACCGGCGAGCTGGCGCGCCGGCTGGAGGTATCCGCGCGCACCGTGCGGCGCGATGTCGATGCGCTGTCCTCCACCGGCGTCCCGGTGTATATGACCCGCGGCAAAGGCGGCGGCGTGCACCTTATGGATGGCTACGTTTTGAACAAGTCGCTTATCAGCGACCAAGAACAAGATGACATCCTCGCCGCCCTGTCCGCCCTAGAAACCACCGGCGCGGTTGATTCGCGCACAACGAGCGAGCGGATAGCCCGTCTGTTCCAGCGCGAGAGCACCGACTGGCTGGACATCGACTTCTCGTTTTGGGGCG
>NZ_JAVWUP010000011.1:0-16486 GCF_036667095.1 Gordonibacter sp.
CGGTCGTGGCCTGGAAGCGGCTTTTCGTTATGTGAACGTTATTATAGCCACGGGAACGCGCCCACGCATGAAAACCTGCGGAAATGAAGAAATAACCGCAGCGGGAAGCCTGGTTTGATCAAGTTTCATGCAATCGTGCTTTTCCTGCAGCACTTTACAGAACTCGCCGTCGAAAGCCTCACCGCAAAAACGGGCCTCCTACTCACATCCCCAGCCACACCCGCACGAAGGGCACATAGCCCGCCACGAACACCACCAGTATCAACACCGGCAGCACGAAGCGCACGTACCCGTGGGCCCAACGAGGAAAGCGGATGCCCCGCCCCTGATCAGCCTCGGCCACAAACGCATCCCAACCCCATCCGCGCTTCGATGTGCAAAACACCAGCAGGATGAGGCTACCCAGTGGCAGCACAGTATTCGATATAAGGAAATCCTCGATAGCCTGGATGTTCCCGATGCCCGGCAGCTCGACGCCCGACCACACGTTGAACCCCAGCACGCACGGCAGCGACAAAACAGCCAGCACTACACCGTTTACCAAGCACGCCTTCGTGCGCGGCATATTCCACTCGTCCATGCTGAAGCCCACGATGTTCTCGAACACCGCAATGACCGTGGATAGCGCCGCAAAGCTCATGAACAGGAAGAACAGCGCACCCCAAAGTTGCCCGAACGGCATCTGGGTGAACACTGCTGGCAACGTGATGAACACGAGGCCCGGTCCGCTACCCGGCTCGACGCCAAACGCAAAGCATGCCGGGAAGACGATGAAGCCTGCCATGATGGCCACCAAGGTATCCAACCCTGCAATGTTCAGTGCCTCGCCCGTAAGGCGGCGATCGCGGTTGATGTAGCTGCCGAAAATGGACATGGAGCCCACGCCGACCGACACCATGAAAAACGCCTGGCCCATGGCTGCGAACACCGCATCAAAAAACGTGGGCCACCCGTCAACGAACAGCTTGCTGAAATCGGGCGTCAGGTAAAACGCCAAGCCCTCCTCGGCACCCGGCAGTGTCACCGCACGCACGCACAGCACGACCAGCACCGCCAACAGTGCCGTCATCATCACCTTGGTTACGCGCTCGATACCTTTCTGCAAACCCGCACGGGTAACCAGCACGCCAATACCCACCGTCAAAAACATGTAGGCTGCCGATTCAAAGGGATTGCCCACCAGCCCATCGTACACCGCCGACACGCCTGCCGCATCCAGCCCCTCGAACGTGCCCATAGCGCTGCGCACCATGAAGGCCAACATCCAGCCGGTAATTACCGTGTAGAACATCATCAGCAGATAATTGCCGCCCAGCGCCACCCACTTGAAGCGATGCCACTTCGACCCCGCCGGCTCCAGCGTGTCGTAGCTGCGCGCGATGCCCTTCTGGCTTGCACGCCCCATCGAGAACTCCATGATGAGGATAGGCAGTCCGAACACCAGCAGGAAAAAGAGGATAAGCAGCACAAAAGCTGCGCCGCCGTATTGGCCCACGATATAGGGAAAACGCCACACGTTGCCCAACCCGATAGCGCACCCAGCGCTGATCAGGATGAACCCGAGTCGCGATCCGAACTTTTCCCGAGCTACCACGAGCATTTCCCCGTTCTTCACGAATTGATACAAGCACGCGAGCATACTACCCGATGCCGTCAAAAAAACACAGGTGGACACCCCTTTGGGTACCCACCTGTTGCATACGGCCGAAAGAGAGCAGAACGCCTAGGCGTTCTTCAAAAACGCCTCGTAACCTTTGAACGCCTCGTAGATGTCGGCTTTGCTGGTAACTTCCCACGGAGCATGCATCGAGAGCACCGCCACACCCGAGTCGATAACCTCCATGCCGTACTTGGCAGGAATATAGGCAATGGTTCCACCGCCGCCTACGTCTACTTTTCCCAACTCGGCCGTCTGGAAGGACACGCCGGCATCGCCCATGATACGGCGGATGCGCGCCATGTACTCGGCACTGGCATCGTTGGAGCCGCTCTTGCCGCGGCTACCCGTATACTTGTTGAACACCAGGCCGCGTCCCAAATAGGCTGAGTTCTTCGCCTCGAAGGCAGCGGCATAAGCCGGGTCGAAGCCAGCGGACACATCGGAGGACAGCATGCTCGATGCCGCAAGTGCGCGGCGCAGCGGCAGAGAGCCCCCTTCGCCCGCAAGTTCCATAAGCTCGGCTACCGTGTTCTCGAAGAACTGCGAAGCCATGCCGGTAGCTCCTACACTGCCGATCTCCTCTTTGTCCACCAGCACGCAAAGCGCCGTCTTTTGCGGCTGCTCGACCGCCAGCTGCGCAGCGAGCGAGGTGTAGGCGCACACGCGGTCGTCCTGCCCGTAGCCGATGACCATGCTGCGATCGAAGCCCAGGTCGCGAGCGCGCCCCGCCGGCACCGCTTCGATCTCGGCCGAGAGGAAGTCTTCTTCGGCAATGTCGTATTTCTCAGCCAAGAGTTTAAGCGCGAACGCTTTCACCGGCTCCTTTTCGGCCAGCTTTTCAAAAGCGGGGCGATCGTCGTCCTGGCCCTCACCGACGTCAGGTTCCTTCTCGACAACAAGCGGGCGGTTGCCTATCAGGATATCGAGATTCTCGGCCTCGATAACCTCAGTGGCCTTCTTCTCCATCTGCTTGTTCGCCAAATGAACCAAGAGATCGGTCACGCAGAACACCGGATCGCCTTCGTCTTCGCCAACCTGCACATCCACCACGGAGCCGTCGATTTTCGCAATCACGCCGTGCAGCGCCAGCGGCAACGTGACCCACTGGTAGTTCTTGATGCCACCATAGTAGTGCGTATCGAGGTAGGCGAGGCCGTTGGCCTCGGCAAGCGGGTTCTGCTTGAGATCGAGCCGCGGCGAGTCGATGTGAGCGCCCAGGATATTGAACCCCTCGACGAGCGGAGCGGTGCCCACGTGGGCCAAAATGAGCGCCTTGCCGCTAGCCTGCGCCCACACCTTGTCGCCGGGATGCAAGGCGCGCCCTTCCCGCACGGCCTCGTCAAGGCTCTTGTAACCGTGCTCCTCCGCCTGCGCGATGGCGGCGACAGCGCACTCGCGTTCGGTCTTGTTGTCGGAGATGAAGCCGATGTATTCGGCTGCTAATTGGTCGAGTGATTCGAGATCGGCCTCGTCGTACTTCTTCCAAGCTACGTCGTGCTCCATGAGCATCCCTTTCGCGACAGAACAGCGCCTGTCCCCTCTGGTCTTTGTTGTTTTCCATTATCCATAAAGGTTGTCAATATGCTAGCCGCCCCACGTCAAACGCACGAAACGCTTCAGCAACAACTATGGATGTTCCAAGGAGCAAGCTCCGAAATAGATTACCCTCTTGCATCGTATCCATCAAAGTCGTAAGATAGCCTTATTGAGATTTTGTCTCAATAAGAAAGACGAGATACAGAACCCAAAGGAGATAGCCCATGAAAATGCGCGAGCAGATTCCCACCGCAGAGAACACCACCAACTTCGATATCGTTTCCGACAGCACGACCGCGGTCGGCTCCACGCTCGACAACCTGAAGTCCGCCATCGGTGGCGAGACGGGTGCCTCCGCCAAGTATGCCGCTTTCGCCAAGGCCGCCAAGGAGCAGGGCTACGACCAGATCGCCCGCCTGTTCGAGGCCACCTCTGCCGCCGAGCAGATCCACATCGGCCTCGAGTACGCCCTGGTCGCCGAGAGGGAGCCTGGCTACGAGAAGCCGGTCGCTCCTGATTGCTCCGGCGAGCAGACCGACCTGAACCTCATCTCCGGTGCCTGTGGCGAGATTTACGAGACCTCCGACATGTACCCCTCCTTCATCAAGAAGGCCCAGGAAGAGGGCGACACCAAGGCCGTCCAGGTGTTCACCCGCGCTAAGCTGGCCGAGTCCGTGCACGCCGAGCGCTATCTGGCTGCGTACAACGACATCGATGCCGCTGACGATGACAAGTTCTACCTGTGCCCCATCTGTGGCTACATCCACAAGGGCGAGGACTTCGAGAAGTGCCCCATCTGCTTCTGCCCGAAGAGCACCTTCACCGCGTTCTAGGCCCTCACCAAACACTCTGCGTTCTCCCCCATCGAACGCATCTTTTCCCAAAGATGCCGCCTTCCCAGGCGGCATCTTACATTTTGAGCGAGCAAGCAACCGGGATGAACCAGCGATCCATCAGCCGCTTGGAAATGGGAAACACCAACCCTACCGTGCGAACGCTCGATCGGCTGGCAAAAGGGTTCGGAAAGCGGCTTGAAATCCGGTTCGTCTGAACACAGGTGCAAAACTGCGCTACCATAGCGATTCACTAGAGAAAGCAGGCCGCACCCATGAGCATCCCCGGCGAACCATCATCGGCATCTCCTACCGTCGAGGGAATCCTCGCGCACAACCGCAACTTCGTGGAGCAGCGCGCCTACGAGCAATATGAGACTGATAAGTTTCCCGACAAGAAGCTGGCCATTGTGTCGTGCATGGACACGCGCCTGACCGAATTGCTCACCGCAGCGCTCGGGTTGAAGAACGGCGATGCGAAGATCATCAAAGTCGCAGGCGCAGAAGTGTCGCACCCCTTCGGCAGCGTCATGAGATCGTTGCTGGTGGCTACGTGCGAGCTGGGTGTTGAGGACATCATGATCGTGGCACACACGAACTGCGGTGCGCAGCACATGAGCGGCCACGGCATGATCGAAGAGATGCGAACGCTCGGCGTGTCCGACGAGCGCATCGAATTCGCACGGCACTGCGGCATCGACTTCGAGCGTTGGCTCGCCGGCTTCGGCGACACCGAGGAGGCCGTGCGCAAGAGCGTCGACATGGTGCGAAACCACCCCGTCATGCCACCACGCGTGCGCGTTGCCGGCTTCATCATGGACTCCGTCACCGGCGAGCTCGTGCCCGTTGACTGCTAGCTTCCTAGCAGCTTAACGCCGCCTCCAGCACTAGGTCGCGCATGCATTCCTCGGACGTGAACGGCACGTACACGTCGGGCGCTATGCCCTGTCCAAGCATGCCGCGTCCTTCGTGGGCGGCTTCCGTCTTGCTGATAGGATACACGAGCGAGAATTTCTCGTCGAACGCCACCGCAATGAGGTTCGCGTAGTCCAACCCGCCGCGGGTGGCACGACCCACTCGGCGCACTTTGCCGCAACCTTGGGCTGCCGCACGCTCGGCAATGGCCGCCAACCGCTCGGCGGCGCCGCGCGTGCGCACGTCGGTGAGCAGAAACACCTGCTGGCCCTCCGGTGCGGGCGGGAACAGCATGTCTTCCTCGAACTCGGCTTCCTTCACGAACCCTTGCCCTGCACAGGCGGCAACATGGTCGATCTCAGCCTGTACCCATTCCCTACCCGATGCATCGCTCCTGTCCAACAGCCGCGCCAGCTGGCCGGAGCGCAGGTGTGCGTTGCGCTGCGTGTAGCGGGTGTACACGAATTCCTGTCCCACGAGGTCTTTCAGGTTCACCTCACGATCGAAGAACAATGCCATGAGTGGGTAGGCGTTGCCGATCATACCCTCCTCGGCATCCCGCACGTCTATGATCACGCGCCGAGCATGGGCCAACTCGTCGAAGTGCTGCTGCATCGCACTCAGCACCGAATCGTCCACGAAGTGATGCACGCGGACGACCACGGCACGCTCATCGCCGTCCGGACCCACGCCGTCCAGCACCTCCACCGTCGGCGGACGCAGGCTTTGCACAAAACCCGGCCGGGGGAAGCGCTTGATGGAAATATCCTCCTCCGTGCCGTCGGCATGGCGCACCAGCACGTGGGCACAACGCGCCACCATCTCATCCCACAGTTGGCGTTCGGGGTCGCTGCCGTTCACGGGGTTGCCGATCAGCGAGGACAGGTGCTCGTCGGGCTTGCTCTCGTTCAGCAGCACCAGCGCATCGCCCAATGTGAGGCGCACCTCCTCGCGCACCTCGGTCACGTACAGCGCATCGCCGAAGCGGCGCACCGAGAACCCGCAGGTAAAAGGCTGCCAATCGGCTTCGGGCGAGGCTTCGAACGAGAGGTTCGGGTCCATGAACCCGGCAAGGTACTGGCTCAGGTACTGCATGAACAACCCATCGTCGAGCGCGCCCGCCTTCCCGGCGGAGGCGAACGCCGCAAGCCACTGCTGCGCATCGTTGCGCGAAGTGCATTCGGGCTGGCCCGCATAGTCTTCTTCCAGAATCTGCATGACCGCTCGCAGAACCATCTCGCGCTTCTCCGCCATGGGTGCTTCCTCCGCTTTCCTCTTCCGGCACTCAACCGCATTGTCGTCTTGCACCATTATAGCGAGGGGCACTCTTTTCCGAGCACCCCTCAGGAGGAAAGGCAATCGTCGTCGCAAGTCGCCGTGCCTTTTACCCCAGGCCTCGACGGTGTCCTATAGCCCTTCCCCCGCAGAAAGCAGCACGTCGCCTTCGAGCGACGCGATGTGCACGCCGAGTACGCGCCCCTCACTCACCAGCATCCGACCCGTACAGCGGGGAAAGCCGCCACGCGGGCGGAACGCAGCGCCCGGGCAGACGACGTAGTCGGCAGGACGGGCATCCTTGCCCAAGAGCAATTCGGGCACATGCGTGTGGCCGTGCACGCACACTTGCGGGATAGGGTCGCCCGCCGCCAAACCGGCGCAGCCGTTGAAGCCGATCTGCACATCGCGCGGGTAATGCGCTACGAGAAACCTCACGCCGTCGATGACGGGATGGGCGAACCGCCCCACACGCGACCCGTACTCGTCAAAGTCGTTGTTGCCCAGCACCGCCGTCACCGGAGCCAGCGCCTCAAGCGCGTGCAGCACGTCGGGGCCGCCGATATCGCCCGCATGAATGATATGGTCCGCATCGGCCAGAGCAGCCAATGCCTCGGCGGACAACCGTCCGTGCGTGTCGGATACGAGTCCGATAATGGTCATGGCCGCCCTTCTTTCATCATCGATCCAAACCTTCCGTTCCGTGCCCCTATAGGATACGCCATGCGCCTTCTTCTATGGCGGCCATAATGACGACCATACCGTCGCATGTTCGATCGCCCAGACCAAGGACGGCGGTTATGGACGCGACATCGCTTGGCGCTTGGCGCTTAGCGCTTGGCGCAGGACCCCCGCCTCGATAGCGGCTCCTTATCCAACGCATTCCCGAACTTTCCTGTTTGAAAGCCCACATACGCATCTCGCGGCAAGCAAACATACCTACTCCGATCTTGGCTTTTCTTCTTCCCATGGCGAACAGGTGACGGAAATCTTACAAATTGGCACTCTCGACCCGACAGTGCCAATTTGCGGTAAACTAGGTCTACAACACAAAAGGGTGTGCAACACGCAGGCGCCCGTAAGACGAAGGCAGCCGACTCCGCAAGCACATCCGCACCTTTTAGGAGATGATGACTATGGCTATGATGGTACCCATGAGAAGGAATCGCAATCTGTTGAGCACGCTGATGACCGACCCGTTCGACGCGTTCTTCGACGCCGCTTCCGCCCCCGTGCAAAAGATGGCACCCACGCTGATGCGCACGGACATCAAGGAGACCGACGAGGGCTACGAGATGACCATCGACCTGCCGGGCTTCAAGAAAGACGATGTACAGGCCGAGCTGAAGGACGGATACCTGTCCATCACCGCTCAGACGCAAAGCGAGTCCGAAGAAAAGGACGACAAGGGCACGTTCGTCCGCAAGGAGCGCTTCAGCGGCAAATGCAGCCGCACGTTCTTCGTCGGCGAGGATATCGAAGACGACGACATCAAGGCGAAATTCGAAGACGGCGTGCTGAGAATCGCTGTTCCGAAAAAGCAGGAGCAGCCCAAGCTCGAAGAGAAAAAGACCATCGCGATCGAAGGCTAAAAGCCCGAAGCCGCGTGGCATATAAGGCAAGCGTCGAAAACTCGGCGACGCGAGCCGCATGGACAATCGGAAGGCGACCACTATGGTCGTCTTCCTGCTATCATGGGCGAAGCAGCACCTTCGTACCGCGCTTCAACCCACCGGCTCCTCCCAGACATCCAGATGCCCGCCGCCCCCTCCCCGGTTGCCTATTCGCGGCAAAAGCATGGCAGTGCTGCTATTTTATGGTAAAATATCTGCTATTTTAGAACGAATGTTTCACCTGAAGCACATGACCGCCGCTTTCCGGAAAGATGAAAAGGCGGCAGACGGCAAAATGCAGGACGAACCGCCGAAAGGATCGATTCATGGATGACCAAACGCACCGAGACATCGACTTGCTCCGCCAATGGGTGGGCGACACGCCACGGAGCGGCATGGTGTTCTTCGGCGGCGCAGGCGTATCCACCGAGAGCGGCATCCCCGACTTCCGCAGCCCTGACGGGCTCTACGCACAGAAATACCCCCATCCACCCGAGCAGATGATCAGCCGCAGTTTTTTCGACGAACATCCCCGCGAGTTCTTCGACTTCTATGCAGATCGCATGCTCGCCTTGGATGCCAAACCCAACCGCGTCCACCAGAAACTTGCCGAGCTGGAGCACGCTGGCACGCTGCATGCGATCATCACGCAGAACATCGACGGCTTGCACCAGCAAGCCGGAAGCAAGCGCGTGTACGAGCTGCACGGCAGCGTGCTGCGCAACTACTGCACGGGATGCAAAGCGGCGTACTCTGTCCACGAATTGCTTGAACTGCGCGCGCAGGCAGCCGACGGCATCCCCCGTTGCCCCGCGTGCGAAGCCATCGTGAAACCCGATGTCGTCCTGTATGAGGAAGCGCTCGACGAAGAAACGCTCAAAGGGGCTGTTGATGCCCTTGCGCAGGCCGACCTGCTAGTGGTTGCCGGTACGTCGCTGGCTGTCTATCCGGCAGCAAGCCTGATCGATTTCTTCAGCGGTCGGCACCTCGTCATCGTGAATCGCACCCCTACCCCGCGCGACCAGACAGCCGACCTCTGCATCGCGGCCAATGTCGGCGAGGTGTTCGATTTTTGAGTTGAGTCCCCTCCCTCGCGAAACGACCGCATTCCTCAATTGAAAGGACCTTATATGGGCAGCATACCCACTTTGACCGGCATCCAACAAGTATCCGATGGCTGGATCAAGAAGTACGTGCTGACGTACACGCTGCCCGACGGGTCAGCTTACGAATACGAAAGCGTGTCGCGCAAACCGCTGGAGGCGTATCGCCAAGAGCTGGAAGGTAATGCGGCGGGCGCGCAGCCAAAAGCCGATGCGGTATGCATCGTGCCGCAAACACCGGACGGCAAGCTCGTGCTCATCCGCGAGTTCCGCTATCCGCTGAACAGCTGGTGCATCGCCTTTCCCGCCGGTCTCGTGGATGCAGGCGAAACGCTTGCCGCTTGCGTCGACCGTGAGCTGCGCGAGGAAACGGGCTACGCCCTGCGCGGCGACCTGGGCGAGGCGGCGCTCAATCCGCTGCCGCAAGCAGGCTTCTCGTCCACTGGGCTCACCGATGAAACGGTGCACGTCGTGTTCGCGCAGGTGCAGAAGGCACACGATGCCCAGCCGGAACCCGGCGAGTTCATCGAGCCGTTCGAACTGGCCATCGAAGACGTACCGCGCTTCCTGTCCACGAACGAAACTCCCATCGGCACCCGCGCGCAACTGGTTCTAGAGGCGTTCGCCCGCAGACGCTGAGCCTCGGCTGCTGCAGCGTTTTTCCTTCCCCAAGCTAACCTGGCTGCAACCAGCCTGCTGAGGGAGATCCGCTCTTCGATTTGTCTACGTCAAGCAGTCAGTTCATCTCCGCCATCTTATCAATCGCCTTCAGCACTTGCCGCACTTGATAGTGAGCTTCTAGCGCGCACGCGTCCATGGATGCCGCCTCGCAGGTTGGGGACGCCTTGCGCAGGGTCGAGGTTCCAGTTCGCATCGGGAAACAGCATGCCGTCGTTGTGCAGGCGGGCGCTCTCGAGCTTGGCTTGCGATGTGGCGGCTTCAGGTTTCCACCAGCCGTGGGGAATGCGCAGGGTACCGACGGGCTGGGCCTCGTCGAGATGGACCATCAACTCGACCTGTCCATAGGCGCTTTCCACCACGCACCACTGGCCTTCCGCAAGCGCCTCGTCGCGCGCATCGGCTGGGCTTATAAACAGGCGTGGCTCGGGTTCCTCGGCACGCAAGCTGGGCATCTGGTGCAGGTTCGTGTTGTACGACTTCCGATCCCGCGAGCCGGCGAACAGGATATACGGGTACGTTCCGTCGGATGCCGGATCAGTCGGCTCCTCGTATGCGGGGAGCGGGTCGAACCCGAGCTGTTCGAGCACCGAGCTTTTCAGCTCTACGCTCCCCGAGGGAGTTACGAACTTTCCTATGGCGACCAACTCGTTCGCCGCCCCGCCTTGGCGAACCAGGTCATCCCAGGTAACCCCAAGCGGGGCAAGCCGCCAGTCGTAGAGCGCATGCTCGTCTTTCCAAGGAAAATCCTCGGCGAATCCCAAACGATCGGCCAGCCCCTTCACCACGTAGTACCAATTCTTGCACGCTCCTACCGGCTCGCGGAACGCCTGGCCGGCGACGAAACCGGGGCCCACGTCGAACGCCGAGCCCAGCACGTCGCGCTCGGCCCACATATCACCCGGCAGCACGTAGTCGGCCAGGCACGCCGTGGGGGTCATCCAGTGCTCGAACACCACGACGAGGTCTTGGCCCATGAACGCGTCAACGATGCCCTGCTGCCCGGCATAGCTCATGGTTGTATTGTTCGCAACAGAGAACAACGCTTTCACCGGATAGGGGCCCTCACCGCGCATCGCCCGGAAAAGCGTCGCTGGGTCACACGAGCAGGACTCAGCCAGGATATCGGGCTCGTAAGGAACGCCTGCGCGTTCGTTTGCTTCGCGATAGAGCGACGACGCCGCAAAGGTGAGCAGCGGATGCGTGTCGCAGCCCAGCTGCAGGGCACGCTTGTCAGCAGGGAGCCAGTCGAAACGCGAGAGCTCGGCGTTGGTTACCCCTCCGACCGAGGGGCCCAGCACGCGTTCGCTAGTATTCAGGAACCCGCAGATGGCACGCAGAGCGCACTGTGCCTGCAGGAGCGACGTGGAGTTGCGCTGCATATCGCCGACAACGCCCCACGGGATGATAGCCGCATGCGCCCGTGCGTACACACGCGCCGTGGTGCAAACGGCCTCCTCGTCGATGCCGCAGATCTCCGCCACCCGAGCCGGCGGGTAGGCGGCCACGCGCTGCGCCAGATCGTCGAAGCCGAGACACTGCGACTCAACGAACGCCCGATCGTACAGCCCCTCCTCTATAATCACGTGCAGCCAGCCCAACGCAAGCGCCGCATCGGTGCCATAACGTATCCTGAGGTGATGGGTTGCCAGTTTCGCAGTAGGCGTCTCGCGCGGATCGACCACGATCAAGGATGCCCCTCGTGCCAAGGCGCCCTTCAACGCCAGATACTCGGCCGGCCAACGCTCCTCGTCGCGATGCTGGCCGAAATAGACAACGCAGTCGGTCGCCTCCCAGTTCGGTAGGGAGAACCACCCGTACGCCGCACGATGGACCTGCGCCGTGTTGCCCATACAGAGCGCTGTTGGCGCCGTATAGTTAGGAGAACCCAGGCGGCTCATAAATCGCCGCGTAATACCACCGAACCCCACGTTAAGCGGCATTTCGGCGAACGCCACCGCAGGCGCACCGTATGTCTCGACCACCGTATGCAGCCGCTCGGCAATCTCATCGAGCGCTTGGTCCCAGGAGATTTCCTGCCAGGAGGGGTTTCCGCGTTCGCCAACATTCTTCAGCGGCTTGGTAAGCCGGTCGGGGTGCAGCCGATACTCGTCGATCAAACGGGCCTTGGAGCAAAAAGCGGGGAATGCCCGATCAGCGGGGCCAACTCTCATGCAATCGCCCTCGAACTCAGCCTTGACCGCACAACCCCCATCGCAGAACACGCAGGTCGAATAACGCGTCTCCATGACGCCTCCTCACATCGAGCCGACCATCCCCCTAAGGGTCAAGTGTACTCACGTGCACAGCAGGACGCAAGGCAGAACCACCCGTCTCGAAGCGTCTCAAAGCGCAGCCCACCGTCTCATCACCCAAGGCGAAGGTGGTGCCATCCCATCTCGAAGCGTCTCGAAGTGCAGCTCCCCGCCCCCCGCATGCCGCCTTTGCAAGATCGTCAGGTCAGGCCAGCATACGACAGGAGCCAAGCCCGATTAGATACGGTTGATCACCTGGATCTGCAGGCCCTCCATAACATCAAGCACCTTTTCGTGCAGCGCGGGGTCGTGCGATGCTGTGCAAGCAGCATCGACGATGATGGGCACTTCGGGACAAGCGGTTTTCGCCAGCACGGCATTCGCCAGCACGCAGATGTTCGACACCAGCCCTACGATCTCGATACTGGCGAAAGGAGACTTGCCCACTTCGTCGGCCGCCCGCTGGGAGAGGCGGCTGCGCTCGAAAAATGCGGCAGAACCAAACGACGGCTTACGAAACACGGTATCCGTATCGCGCTGCAACAGCGCGATCTGCCCATACAAGTCGTGACCCGGCGTACCTTCGATGCAGTGCTCCACCGGCAAACCGCGGCCCTCCTGTGTTTTCAGGTAGTCACGATGATGGGTATCCAACGTGAACGCCACATCGTCGCCGGCCTCGCGATAGGCGGCAATCTTCTCGGCGATCGGACCCTCCAGCTTCTCGGCCCCGGGGAATCCGAGCGAACCGTCAACAAAATCGTTCTGGTAGTCAACAACCAACAAGAGCCGTTTCATGATCCCCCTCGCGTCGGACGCACAGCGTCCCCTCTGTCCGGTATCTACAAGCCGAGTCGCAGGCATCGAGCACCGACTGCGCCTTATCGCTCGGTATCGCGATTGTGGCGTTTTTCCGCCAATGCGTCAAGCAGCCATGCATACTCCTCTTGAACCCGTTCGTACGCAGCGGAAACAGGCTCGGAAACCTGCGCAACCTTGTCCATGATATCGTCGAAGGAGCACACAACCTCACCCACTACGGATGCGTCGATCAAGCCGCGGTCGCGCTGCTCGCCCAGAATCGCCAACACCTTCTCCTTGGGGTACGCCTCTTTGTAGCTACGCGTGCCCACCAGTGCGCTTACGATGTCCGCCACGGCGATAATGCGCTCGGGCAACGTCAGCTGCGAGGCAGACAAGCCGCGCGGATAGCCCGATCCGTCAAGCTTCTCGTGGTGCCGCACCGCCCTGCGCACAAGGCCATCGTCTACACAGCCGGCTATGATGCGCTCGGTCAGGACCACATGGGTGCGCATGATGGTCATCTCGGCATCGTCCAGCCGCCCCGGCTTCTCCAAGATCGACGGCGGTACGCCGATCTTCCCCAGGTCGTGAAGCAGTGCGCTGAAGTATACGCGCCCAGCCTCGTCCTCGTCCATCACCCTTTGCGTAAGCTCGTAGGCGACATGCGCCGTAGTGACCGTATGCGTAACCGTGTGCCTGCTGCGAAAGTCGATGACATGCACGATCATATCCAAACACGACATGGCCTTTTTTACTTCGAAGTCATCGCTGACAATCGCGAGCGGATTCTCGCGGCCAACGCCTTCGCGCAGAGCCGCCAGCGTGCCGAGCCGATGCTCGGAGCGCACGAACAGGTCGACGATCTCGGGTGCAAGCTCATCGGGGCAGAGCGATCCAAGCGCCTGCTGAACTTCGTCGATGGACAAGCCCGGCCGACCGAGCAGCAGCACGTCTGCGCGATCGGCTACGCACAGGCATTGCGCCAAAAAGCGTATGCGCTGGCCTTGATCGGTGAACTCACGGTTGGGCATATGGTGGTACAGGATCACTTCGGCGTACTCGGCAAGCGGCGAGAGTTCTTTGAAGAACAGGTAACCGTAGAAGGAATGCTCCCACACGCTTTCCGTCTCGAACTCGACGATTCGATCGATATCTTCGGTGCGATAGGCCCCGATATCGTGCAGCAACGCCGCCAGATACAGTGCGCGCCGCTGTCGTTGGGTGCATGAGCCCTCGGTTTCCAGCATAGCATCGAACATCTGGGCAACACGGTAGCCATGGTCGACCAAGCGTGCATCGACGCAGTTGAGTGCACGGCCGATCATCACGGCCACATCCTCAAGGCTCAAATCGACATCCGGCCCTATCGGATGAGCCAGCCCCATCGGCGACGCGGCCGATATATGGCCCCGACGCCCGCTATCGTCCACAGCTAGCCGAGCTTTGCGATCTGAGCGCGAGCCCGAGCCAATTGCTCCTCGGTGTCGATGCCCACGACGTCAAGCCCTTCGGCCGCTACAAAACGCGTCTCGGGAATGCCGAACATCTTGGCAATGCCGCAGAAATACTCGTAGCCGAAATTCATGCCCTCAACGAACCCGCCGCACGTGGTGATGTACGTGAGGCTGCGCGCCTTGACGATGCCCTCACAACGCGCATCTTCCGTGTAGCGAAACGCGATATCGCATACGCTCACGTGCTCCAGGTATATTTTGAGCGTAGCCGGAAACGACAGGTCCCAATACGGTGTGCCGACAACGATATGGTCGGCGGCGGCAAATTGACGGGCCAGATCGAACAGGGGATCGTCCCATGCGCCAGCCTTCTGCTTGGCAGAACGATCGGCCACCATCTGGGCATCGAACGGCTTCAGATCACGTTCGGCCAGGTTAATTTCGGTTACTTCGCCGTCAACCGTACTCAGGTACTCGCGGCATAAGGAAAGCGTGCGGGAATCCTCCCCACGCATACAAGCGTTAACGAACAACGTCGTCATGAAAAGCTCCTTCTATCGATACGGCGCCCTCGCAAGGCGCGTGGTCTATAATAGCGCACCCGCGCCGAGAAGACGCGGGTGCGAAGTGTTCAAAACTCATTTTCAGCCAGAGGAATACGCATGTCAGAAACGCAATGCGTGGGTAAAGCCAGCCCAGCTGAGGTCGTCGGAATCACGAACAAGGGTGCCGAACGTGGGCGCATGCACGTAGTGCGTTCCGCCCTCGTTGCAGGCGATGCCCACATGGCCGTTGTAGCCGTCGCCGTAACCAACCCAAAGCACGTCGCCGGGCTGCGCCTGAGAAACAGGAAGGCGCGCCTTGGCCACACGATAAAGGTCTTCTGTCTGGTGAGGAAGCGAGATGCCCACCTGCAAATAAGCCCAGCGCACCAGCCCCGAGCAATCAAACGTATCAGGACCGGCAGCAGCCCACACATAGGGGCAGCCGATACGCGAAAGCGCGTAGTCCACCACCGATCCTTGCGAGGGAATGGGGGATGTCGCGCCTGAATAGCCGTAAGACTTCGAGCGCGCCGCGGCTATCTCGGCCTGGCGAGCAGCTTCCTGCTCTTGCGACAGCAATGCCTGGGCCTCCACATCGAGCTGAGCCACTAACGTCTGCAGTTCGGCTACGGTGCGCTCGGCCTCTTCTTTGATGCGCTGGGCCTCCACAGCCTTTTCGGCTGCGATCTGTTCCTGGCGCTCGAGTTCGACCTTCGCCTCCTCGATCTCGGTTCGCAGGTTTTTCGTCTGCTGAACCAACTCGGCATCGCCATCGTTGATGTGCTCGAGCAGATCCCAGTTCTTGGTGAATTCCTCGAACGTGCTCGCGCCCATAACGAAATCCAGGAACGTGGTCTGGCCCGTGCGGTACATGTTGCGCGCACGGCCGCCAAGTTTCTCCTGGACACCGACGATCTTCGCCGTGGCCTCGTCGATACGCGCCTGGGCATCGACGACGGCCTGCTGGGCCGCCGCATGCTCGTCGAGCGCTTTGTAGTATTGCTCGGAAACAACGTCCAGCTGAGCTTCCATATCCACAATGCGTGCGCGTACCGCATCGGCTTCGGCTGCCTTTTCGGCCGCCGTAGGATCGGCGAAAGCACGGCTCGGCTGCAGCAGCACCACAGCCCCGACGGCAAGAGCGCCGGTCAAAAACGTACGGCGGTCGAAGCCGTGCGCAGAATCGGTCATACGTCTACCTCCCTCGCGATCGGGAAGTGCTCTTAACACAAAACCCTAGGTCATCGATTATAGAGGACAGAGCAGCTCCTGCGATCAACATATCGATGACGACTATAACACGATCCTTCTGAACCGACAAAGCGCCTCCACGCGTCCTCCTTAGGGCCACATGAACGGGCGGTTTTCGCGCACTAAGGAAGCCGCCTGGCAAACAAACGCCAGGCGGCTTGGGAGGGAGGGGCATCGCTGCAACAGCTGCCCAACTGCTAAGTTCAAGAAAATGCAGCGCCCCTTCTATCACACATCGGGCTCTCCTTGCCAAAGCAAGGAGAGGGAGGGAGGACCCGATGCCGTGGCAGCTCGGTGAACCTGTTACTTCGCGGTGCCCTGCGCTGCGGCGAAATCGGCTGACTGCTGGCCCGACAGGCGGCCGAGCACCGAGTAGCCGCTCATAACGCACCAGTAGTCTCCGTTCATGATGCCGCCGGCGCATCCGGGCACCGCGTACAATCCGGGGATCGCGTGCCCGTGAACACCCATGACCTCAGTGTTCCCATTGATCTTCAAGCCGCCGAACGTCGCCATGATGCCGCCGACCACCGGGATGGCGTAGAACGGGGCCGTGCCGATGGG
>NZ_JAVWUP010000011.1:16586-29836 GCF_036667095.1 Gordonibacter sp.
GGCTCGTCGAAGACAAGGTAGGCACGGGCCATGTACTGCTGCATGATTTCCTGGTTCACCAGCGAAGAGCCCATGCCCTCGTTCACGAACCGCTCGCCTGCGCAGTTCAGGTACACGCCCATGCCCTGGATGGAATGCCCGGTCGTGCCGTAATAGGCAACATGCACATCGTCGACGTTGTCTACAGCCTCGTAAGCCTCCGGATCGGTGTAGTTCAAGTAGTCGGCAGGCCACGGCTGCGGGTGTCCGTAGTAGGAGCCGAAGCTGCGCGAGAGCTGCGCGCCCACCTCGACGCCCATTTTGATGCCCGACCCGTCCAGGTAGGGAATGCACTGCGCTTGGCTCAAGTCGGCATGGCGCCCGATGTACTTCGTGACCATTTCCTTGTCGCACTGGAACCCGCCCGTCGCAAGGATGACGGATTTCGCCTTGATGTCGAACACCTCGCCGTTCGACTCTGCCCGCACGCCCGTGGCCTTGCCCTTGTCATCGGTAAGAACTTTGACGGCGCGCGTCGAAACAAGCGTCGTGCCGCCCTTGTCAGCGAAAATCTGCCCGAACTGCTGCAGGTACTCGTCGGTATTACTCTTCGATCCCTGGGCGGCATCGCGCTTTCCGCCCATCCAGAGATAGGGGCTGGTCTCGGAAAGCTTTTCCGTCGTCAGGCCCAAGCCGTCGATCCACTCCACATAGGGGTCCCAGTTCTCCACGATGTACTTGCCCAGCACCGGATCGCTTGCAGGCGCCTTTTTCTTCACGACCTCCCAATCCGTGCCGAAGCGCGGACCGAAAGCGCCGGCCGCAAAACGGCTCGTACCGCCCACTTTGCCGGAAGCCTCCACCAAGATGACCTTGGCCCCCGTCTCCGCCGCGCTTACCGCTGCGGCCAAGCCGCCAATGCCTCCACCGGCCACCACCACATCGCACTCGTGCTTTGCCTTAGCGGTGCTGCCGCCCTCCGCAGCGGTGCAACCTGCCAAGGACAAAGCTCCCCCGGCCGTCAAGGCGACAGCACTGGTCGCAACCGCAACGCCCTTGAAAAAATCCCGTCGGCTCGATCCCGTTCTCTCCTCCATGATCATGCTCCTTCCTTGCTGGAAAACCAGCTGATTTCCCCGCGGCACCTCCATGCGCCGCGCTCCCCTACCATGCGTTCCTGAAACGTCGTCATCCGTGGCACGAGACACAGGGCGCGAAGGTGCCCGAGTGGTGGCACGTGGCGCAGTACGCCATATCTGCCACCGGCTTGCCATCGTGCTCGTTGTGGCAACTCGCACACACCATCTCCTCGTGCCCGACCTGGGCGATAACCTGATGAGGATTGACCATCTTGCCCGCTCCGTCCACGAAGGTCTCCACGGACGCTGTCAGCGCCTCGAATTCCGGTCCCTCTGCGGTATGGCACCCCGCGGCCTGGCACGATGCGCGAGACACCGTCGACTTTGTCAGCTTGCTGGGCATCTTGTCCGTGGCCGTCTTGCCCTCATGCACCTTTCCCAATGCTGCAGCATCGTTATGGCAGCTGCCGCACGTTGCTTTGGCGCTGGTCGCATGGATGCAGGCTTGCGTCCCCGTCTTCGCCTGCGACTCCTTTTGCTGGGCATGGCACATGCCGCAATCAGAATCCATCGACCAGGCAACCGCAACGGAATCCCCCTGCTTCTGCCCTTTGTCCGGATTGTCGGCACCGGATTTCGGTGCCGCACCACACCCCGCTACCAGCAGGACAAGCACCGCCGATAGGCATACTGCGACTATTGCTTTTTTCGGCAGTCCCGTTTTCTTCTTGACCATCATCCCTCCCCTCTGTCATGCTTGGCTTGATCGGAAACCACATGACACCCGTTTCTTGGGGAAGAAAACGCACGGATGCCATGTAGCCTGGAGCGAAGCCTAGAGGGTGCGGGGGCTCTCGCACATCAGCGGAACTAGTGAATTTACCTATTTATCTATTTCCGCAGATCAAAAGCTCATTACAGAGAGTTCTGTTGGGGGGAGAACGCCAGCATTCACTAGTTTCTGCTGATGCTGAACGAGACCGTTTTCAACCGCAGGGCAATTCGAGCCGGGGAGGGCGCAAAGCATGGCCAATGCTGGGGGGAAGTTTTCGGCAAAGCAGTTTATGGTAGCAATGGGACGCGTGAATATTCCACTGGTGATAGGGTTCGCCCTCTGCCAGCTTTGGGTGACGCTGTGCTTTTTCACACCCCAGCTATTCCCCGGGAACCCCGGAAGCAATGTCTACGGGCTCTCGCTTGCCGTAACCGCCCTGGTATCAATCGGAGCCATGCTGCGCCACCATCGATTCGACGTACTGCTGAAGAAACCCGCCATGATCTACGGTATAGCGGCGAGCGCCGCAGTAGGCACGCTGCTCATACCCCTCGTTTCAGGCACAGGGCCGTGGTTCCTTGCGCTCACCATAACCGCAGCGGTGCTCACTGGGCTGGCCTCAAGCTTGTTCTTCATGGCGTGGTACCAGAAGTTCACCGAGGCCGGCAGTGCGGTCGATTGCGTTTTGAGTATCACTACCTACAGCGTGTTCCTCTACGTCCTCACCCGGTTGCTTCACGCGCCCGCCATGAGTCCTTGGATCACCCTGGCGCTTACGGCTGCAACCCCTTTGTGCGCTGCGCTCATCCTGAATCGCCGGATGCCGCCCGCACGACCCTTCCCCAGCCTCGCCGTTCCCACCAACGTAACCTCACTTAACCGTTTCATTGTGAAATTCTGTTTCGGTCTTTTCGCCACGAGCTTCGTTTCCGAATTCTTGCGAAGCTACCTTTTGGAGCGCAACGACCTGAACTACTATTCAAGCGAAATCAACCTGCTTATTCTGCTTTTCAAGATAGGTTGCTCGGTAGGCATCATCATCATCGTGCAGACGAGGCGGACCAACGACTTTTCTTTCTTATATCGCACCTCGTTTTTGCTCATCATGCTCTCGGCGCTGCTGCTGCCCCATATCCCACGGCAAGAGTTCCTGTACGCGTTCACGAACGCAGGCGCATTTCTCTTCAAACTTGTGATCATGCTGATCGCCTTGGAACTTTGCCAACGGTTCAAGGCTTCACCTTCGCTGGTGTTTGGGGCAACCAGGGCGGCGTGGTCGCTCGACCTTTTACTCGGATCATCCCTTTTCGCTGTGTACCAGCAGTTCTCGGGCACGTACCCGCAGCTTTTGCAGACCATCTCGCTTTTCCTAGTAGTCGTTGTCGTGGTGGCGTTCCTTTTCGTCTTCACCGAGCGGGATCGCACCTCGATCCTAAGCCCCCAGGAAGATGCCGAGACGACCAGCACACAGAGCCGCTGCGAAGCAATCGCGCTGCACTTCGACCTCTCCGAACGCGAAACGGAGGTGCTGAACCTGGTTGCAAAGGGGCGCAGCACGCCGCGCATCCAGGAGGAGCTGCATATCTCAGCGCATACCGTGAATTCCCACATACAGCACGTGTATCAGAAGCTGAAGGTTCACTCCCGCCAAGAAATACTCGATGTCGTGGACGCGTGGCAGAAAAAGAGCGACTGACGAGAACGATCCCGCCAGAGAAGACGGCGAGCCGACAGGGAAAAAGAGGCTGTCTTGTGCTCCGTTCGCTCGCCTCGGAAACGAGGGCTTTACACCCCGCGCTTCGTGTTGTCCAGGGCGTTCAGGGCCACAGCATAGCCGCCAGAGCCGTAGGAGAGGCACTTCGACACCCGGGCGATAGTGGTAGCGGAGGCGCCGGTAGCCTCCTCGATGACCGCATAGGAGCGGCCGGCATTGAGGAGGCGCGCCACGGCGAGGCGCTGCGACGTCTCCTTCACCTCGCGGATGGTGAACAGGTCTTCCAATAGGGCGTAGATCGTGTCCTCGTTGTCGAGCGCGGCGAACACCTGCAGCAGGTCCTCGACTTCCTTCGTTCTAAGGTCGCCCATGTTACTTCCCCATTCTAATCAGACCGTATTCGATGGAATCAACCAGTGCGTTCCACGAGGCCTCGATGATGTTCTCGGACACGCCGATAGTACCCCAGCTGCCCTGTTTGTCGCGCGTGGTGATGACGACGCGCGTGATAGCGTCGGTGCCCACGTTCTCGTCCAAGATGCGAACCTTGTAGTCCACGAGCTCGATATCGGCTACTTCGGGATAGAAGCGCGCGAGCGCCATGCGCAGCGCGCTGTCCAACGCACCGACCGGGCCGGCACCCTCACCCGTTGCCACAAAGCGCTCGTTGCCCACGTGAATCTTGATAGTGGCCTCGCTCATAGCGTCCTTGGCGCGGGCGCCCGTGTCCTCGTGATCATCCACAATGACACGGAAGCTTTCCAACGTGAAATGCGGGCGGAATGCGCCCAAATGCCCCTGCAGCAGCACAGCCAACGATCCGTCGGCCACCTCGTAAGAGTAACCTTGCGCCTCGCGTGCCTTAACGTCGTCGAGCGCAACCTGCACCTTGTCGGGATATGCGCCCAAGTCAATGCCCAGGCTTGCCGCCTTCGCCACAAGTGATGCCTTGCCCGCGAGCTCGCTGACCAGCATGCGCGTAGTGTTCCCCACGCTTGCCGGGCACGTGTGCTCATAGGCTTCGGGGAAACGCGCGATAGCGCTGGCATGCAGGCCACCTTTGTGCGCGAAGGCGGCGGCACCGGTATAGGGCTGGTGTGCCGGCAGGGCCATGTTGCAGGTCTCCGCCACGAATTGGGACACGCCGGTAAGCTGGCGCAGCCGGTCGGCGCCTACGCACACACAGCCCATCTTCAACTCCAAGTCGGCGATGATGGTAAGCAGGTCGGCATTGCCTACGCGCTCGCCGATGCCGTTGACGGTGCCCTGCACCTGGCGTGCGCCCGCATGCACGGCCGCTAGCGTGTTCGCTACCGCGCACCCGGAATCGTTATGGCAATGGATGCCCACTTGCTGGCCGGGCAAGGCCTCGACCACGGCAGCGACAGCGGCTTCAACCTGGTGCGGCAAGGCACCGCCGTTCGTTTCGCACAAATCGATCGAGTCGGCGCCGGCCTGGCTGGCCTCGCGCACGCACGCCAGCGCATAGTCCGCATTGGCTGCGTAGCCATCGAAGAAGTGCTCGGCATCGAACACTACTTCGAGGCCCTGGGACTTCAGGTAGGCCACCGAATCGCGTATCATGCGCAGGTTTTCGTCGAGCGTGGTCTGTAAGGCACGGGTGACCTGGGCATCCCACGTCTTCCCGACGATGGTGACGATAGGCGCCCCGCAGGCCACGAGATCGGCTAGCCCCCGGTCGTCCTCGGCCGCCACGCCCTTCTTGCACGTGGAACCGAAGGCAGCCAAGCGCGCATGGGTCAGCGGCATGGTGCGCATGCGCTCAAAGAACGCGATGTCCTTCGGATTCGAAGCCGGAAAACCGCCTTCGACGGCATCGATGCCGAACGCGTCGAGGCGTTCCACGATGCGCAACTTGTCCTCGAGCGAGAGCGTAATGCCCTCGCACTGCTCCCCGTCGCGCAGCGTGCTGTCGTAGGTTAGGATCTTTGCCAAACCAGGACTCTAAACTTCCGTGAGCCAGTCGGCGTATTCTTCGATGTTGCCATAGACAACGTCGAAGAAGCGCTCCTGCAGGGCGCGAGTGATCTCGCCCGGCTTGCCCACCTCGCGACCGTCGACCGATCCGATGGGCGTGAGCTCGGCAGCGGAGCCGGTCATGAACACCTCGTCGGCAATGTAGAGGTCGCTGCGCGTAAGGCTCTCTTCCACGGCCGGGATCTCAAGGTCGTCGGCCAGGCAGAGGATTGTGTCGCGCGTAAGACCCTCCAGCAAACCGTCGGACAGCGGAGGCGTGGACAGCACGCCGTCGCGCACGATGAACAGGTTCTCGCCGGTGCCCTCGCACACCAGGCCCTGCTCGTTCAGCATGATGGCCTCGACGTAACCGTGCTGCTTGGCCTCCAGCTTTGCCAGGATGGAGTTCATGTAGGATGCCGTGGACTTCACCGCCGGCGGGATGGCGTTGTTGGAACGCTGGCGCCACGACGAGATACCCACGGCCACGCCGTTCTCCAACGCGTCGCCGCCCAGGTAGGTGCCCCAGGGCCACACGGCGATGATCACATCGGTAGGTGCCCCAGTGGGGTCCACCCCCATAACACCATAGCCGCGATACACCAGCGGACGGATGTAGCACGCCTTCAGGTTGTTCTTGCGGATGATCTCGATCGTGGCGTCGCACAGCTCGTCCACGGTGTACGGCAGATCGATCAGCGCGATCTTGCAGCTGCGGTGCAGGCGCTCCATGTGGTCGCGCAGGCGGAACACGAAACTCTTGTCGTTGTCGGGGTTCTGATAGCAACGAATGCCCTCAAACACGCCGGAGCCATAGTGCAGCGAGTGAGACAACACATGCGTCGTAGCCTCGGCCCAGGGGACAATCTCCCCGTCCTTCCAGATGTAGTCCACTTCGTCGATGGCCATGATGCATCCCTCCTCGCTGGTTGCCCGCACCGTCGCGTCACCCAGGGCCAGCCGCAATCGGAAAACCATGGTCCGTAAGCGAGCAGGTATCGTGTTTGACGTGCGGGTATTGCTCTTGAATGGTGCGACCCATTGTACTCTAATGGGCTAAAGTGCACCGGCGTTTCCGGCAAAGGGAGCGAATCTCAACGAAAGGGACAAGAAAGAGTTTACCGGGGCGGGCAAAGAACCCGACGAATCAGTCACGTTTACATCCCTGCGCATCACGTTCACATCGGGTTCGTTTGAGAATTTCACGAAGTTGCCAAAATGGAAACCGAATAGCAACGCCTCAGTTTTATGCTAGGCACCGCCCAACTCAAACCATTGAAGTCCAGGAGGAAAGCACGGTGCACCACGCGTTTTTAACCACACGCCGCGCAACTCTCTTTTCGGCAGGGCGCACCACCTTCTCAGCGTTAGCGGTACTCCTGCTGTGCGTCAGCGTCTGCCTGCCCGCGCCAGCGCTTGCAGCCATATACGATGGAGGGGTCGCGAACGGCGGCATCGTCGATATTCCCATCGATGGCACTCCGCCAGTCGATGTGGGCAGCGGCGGCACCGGCAGCGCTCCCGCTCCGTCGGACGACCTCGTTATGCTGCGCTCGCTCGATATGTCGGGCACGACGCTGCGTGCCTGCGCCATCGCCGTGGGAACCACCGACACCGACCTGTTGGCTTCGGAAGAGCTTGAGGCATCCGTCCTGGCATCCACCGAGGAGACCTTCACCGATGCTGCGCAGGAGGATCGCATTCTTCTAACCCTCGACTGGGATC
Source organism: Gordonibacter sp. (assembly GCF_036667095.1). Taxonomy (NCBI): domain Bacteria; kingdom Bacillati; phylum Actinomycetota; class Coriobacteriia; order Eggerthellales; family Eggerthellaceae; genus Gordonibacter; species Gordonibacter sp. The sequence continues at coordinate 23,836 of NZ_JAVWUP010000011.1, forward strand.
TCTCGACGCTCGACACGTCGAAACCCGGGTTCAACCTGATCATCGCGCGCGCCACGCTGCCGGAAGGCTATTGCTGGAAGGACGGCTCCACCCAGATCAGCTTCACCAAGCCCACGTCCGTACAAATTCCGAACAAACCGGTGCTCGATACGCATTACAACGCTTCATCGCACCTGATGTTCCCTTGGGTCGTACCAACCGAGTTCAACGAAACGGCAATTCACGCCTACCTTTCCAGCGGCACCAGCGATTGGAAGGACATCACAAGCGAAGATCTTGGCCTCGTGCAAGACAATGGGCTTTTCGTATACAGCAACGAGCTTTCTTCGGGAACCGTCTATCGGATTCGCATCGAGTACCCCCGAGGGTACGCCGAAATAGGCTTCCTGTTCGATGCAGGGAACGCCCTCGTCATCGACACAATTTCGGGCGACCGCGACGGCGGCGACGGCGACGGTAGCGGCCCCGCCGACGGCGAGCAGCCGCCACCCGACAACTCTCTCGGAGCAGGAAACCCCTCGACAGGCACCGGCGACAATAACTCCGCCGATTCAAATCAGACCGGTACGGGCGAGCAGGGTGGCACGACGCAAAATCCAGACGCGGCCTCTCCCTCATCCGACTCCGCGAACAACGCGAGCGGCACCTCCGCGGCAAGCGCAGCACAACCGCTCGGACAACGCGCGCTCGAACGCTACAGCGCGTACGAAACCACGATATCAGGCACGCGCCTGGCCGACTTGTGCTCCGCAAGCAAAGCCGTGTTCTTCGATCAAAACGGCGTGGTGATCGGTCTTCCCAGCGCCTTCTTGACATCCCTTGGCCTAAAACCTTCAGACACGCTCTCGGTCTACGCGATGCAAAGGGATGCGAGCAGCCTGAGCGTAGCTCTGACCGTGAACAATCAGCCGCTCCCCCATGCGCCCGGCATGACCGTACGCATGCCGTACGAGCAGCAAGATCGCAATACGGCACTCACGATACTGGATGAAGACAGCATCGTTGTAGCCCAAGGCGTGCTCAACGGAACCGCCCTCTCCTTTACTGTTGATAAACCGGGCACTTTTCACGTTGTTGAGGGCCACGGAGCAACCGGTGGGAACAGCGAGAACGCCGGCGCACAGCCCTCTGAACCAATCGATAGAGCTTACGCCGCCACCCTCGACGGTACGGATACGCTCAAAAAGAGTGCCGAAGAACCCGCCTTGTCTCTGGCCCTCGCGCTGTGCGCGATGGGGGTGCTTGCCGCAGTAGGAGGATTCGGCATCCTGGCTTTCCTGAGAAAACGGGCGTAGCGTGTCTTCGTTCGGGGCATCCGCGGGCGAGCCTCGCGCAAAGGCGGCGTTCCGAGTCGCCCACGTGCTCATCGCCGTCGCCCTCGCCGCACTGGCATCTGCACTGTTCCTCACGCTTTCCGTCGTTGACAACAAGTACGCCAAGCCCGGCCCGCAGGGCATAAACGGTATCCTGTACCTCAACGACGCGGAGATGGATGACCAGGCGATCCACTATCTCTGCGACGGCTGGGCGTTCTACCCCGACCAGCTGCTCGCCCCCGACACGCTGGATACGGCGGGTGCCGACGCACTGCGCTACATATCGCTTGGGCAGTACGGCAACTTCAGCATGGATGACAATCGGCGAAGCCCTCATGGGTCCGGCACGTACGTGATGACGCTGCACCTGCCCGACGAGCGACGCGCCTATGCGCTGAACATCCCCGAAGTATATTCCGCCTACGAGCTGTACATTGATGACGAGTTGGTTGTCTCGCTGGGGAACCCACACGCGGACGGCTACGTCGACGCCATTGGCGAACAGACTGTCGCGTTCGAAGGAAGCGGGACGGTAACCCTGCTGTTCGCCGTAAGCGATTACTCGTACGTGTACGGTGGCATGACCCATCCGGTGGCCCTCGGCAATCCGCAGGCTATCGCAACGGTTCGCGAAGCGCGCATAGGCGCCGCAGCCGCAACGGAATGTATGACGCTTCTGCTGGGTTTGCTGGCGCTCGCCCTTGCCGTCGCCGTACGGGAAAAGAGAGCCGAAACAGGGCTATTCGCGCTGCTGTGCGCCGCCACCGCCGTGTTCATCTCGTATCCGATCGTACGCGGTCTGTTCGTTTTGCCGGCGCAGCCCTGGTACACCTTGGAGATAGTCAGCGGCTACGTCGCGGTGCTGCTGGTCATCGCCATCTGCAATACTCTCTGCGAGACAAGCCGCGCGGCCAAGCGGGCGAGCGTGCTCGCTGCAGGGGCATTCTGCTTGATAGCTGTCGCATTCAGCATAAGCGCTCCCCTACTTTCCAAAAACGCGATAACCCTGTTCTCCATGGCTGCTTTCTGCTTCAAACTCGCAGCGGCGGCGTACCTGCTGCTGTGCGCGGCGCAGCGCATCGGCCGCACCGGGCGCATCCATCCCATGCTGTTCGCCAGCGTGCTGTACGCAGCTTCCGTCATAGGGGACAGGCTCATCCCCCAGTATGAACCCATCGTGGGCGGCTGGTTCATGGAGTGGGGCTGCCTGGGCCTCGTGCTTGCGACAGGAATCTCCCTTACCTCCATGATCGCCTCGGGGTACCAACGCGGCCTCTCGCTCGCCGCGCAACGGCGCGCGATGGAGCAGCAGATAGCCGTGCAGTCCGAGCATCTGCGGCAGACGGCAGCGTGGGAAGAAGTCCAGCGCACGGCGCGGCACGACTTCCGGCAACACCTCAACCTCATCGCAGCTCTCGCGCGCGAGAACCGCACCACCGAGCTCACCGCCTATTTGGAGAACATGGACGCGACGTCCCGCGCCACCTCCAGCACGCTTGCGCACCTGTGCGACCACGTGGAGCTCAACGCACTGCTCAACCATTACCGATCCGTCGCCCGCGACCGAAGCATCGACTTCACCGCACACGTTGCCGCGCCCCAGAACATCTCCATCGGAGCGGTGGACCTGTGCATTATCGTGGGAAATCTGCTGGAAAACGCATTCGAAGCGTGCGCACACAGAATGCGCCGGGCAAACGACGCCGAAAACGAAAACGGGAACGGCCGCGAAGCCAGAGAAGGTGAAGGCGAGCACATCCACGAAACCAGCGACAACGCCAACGCCGAAAACGTCCGATACTCGGTGCTCATCGCCGCCGAGATGGCAGGGGATCTGCTGGTCATCGTCATCGACAACGAGCCCGCCGATGAACCCCGCCTGCGCGACGGACAACTGTTGTCGTCCAAACGCGAAGGCTGGGGCATCGGACTCTCGTCGGTACACGACACCGTCAAGTCGTTGGGCGGCACGCTTTCCATCGAATACGCCGAGGAGCGGTTCAGCGTGTCGCTCTACCTTCCCACCCTACCGTCCACGAGGGAAAACATCGGCTGAGGGACATCCCGGAGTACCGCTTCGCGACGACGACCCGGGATACCCCTGCTCCTAAGCGCGATTTGCGAACAGACGCTCCACTTCGTCGGCCACTGCGTCGGTAACGGCCTTGTTGTCCATCGAATCGCCATCGAGGATATCCGACCAGCTATTCGTCACCACGTTGAGGGCAAGGCTTTTCGCCTGCTCGCCTTGGCGCACGTACTCGCTGCACGAGATCTTCTTCCCCATCGAGGAAATGCAGACGTCGAATTTCCCCATACCGGGCACGAACAAGCCGCGCATCAGGCCTTTTCCGGTAATGTACGGCTCGGCGGGCAGATTCGCCTCCGCCTCGAGAATGTCGTAGATCTCATCGATCGAAAACTTGCGCTTCGTTTTGACACTGCGCGTGTGTACGGCGCCAAGCCCCATGTCTATCTCCCATTCTGTCGAAACACCACATCGTAGCCATGAAACCGCCCCTCGAGTCGTGGCGGCTCCTTGAATGCACAGTGTAGTAACCGAATAAAGATTCCTGCATCCAGTGATGCCAATCGTTATCCCATTCGATGCGAACGTGCGCAAGCACCAAAGAGCACCGTGCTATCCTTTACGTTATAAGCAACGAACGAGCACGCGCAGGAACGGACCCTCACCGCGCAGGTGCCCCTCCGGCAAACCTTACTGCAAAGAGCGAGGATTTCATGCTAACCATCGCCATCTGCGAAGACAACGACCGTGAACGACAACATCTACAATCGCTGCTTGAGCGCTACCTGAACAACCGGGCCTGCGAGGCGCGCATCGTTGCGTACACGCACGGAGAACAACTCGTTGCGAACTTCCAGCGAGGCGAAGTTTCTATTCTCTTGCTCGACGTACTCATGGGAGACGGCATGAACGGCATTGAAGCGGCTCGGACCATCAAGGAACGCGACCCCGATCTTCCGCTTGTGTTCGTTACCTCGTCAACCGACTACGCGGTGGACAGCTACGAAGTCCGCGCGCTTCACTACCTGGTCAAGCCTGTAACCGAAGCATCGCTTGCCGACGCGCTCGACCGGTGCAAGGGCGCCATCGACGCCTCGCGTCGCCGCATCGACGTCGTCTCCGACCGGGAAACCATATCCCTGCTGCAAAGCGACGTATTTTGCATCGAGGCCTTCGGTAACAAGACGGTGCTGCACACCTGCGCCTCGTCGTTCACCACCTACGTGCCACTGACCAAACTTATCGAGTCTCTCGGGCCGTCGTTTCTGCGCTGCCATCGCAGCTACATCGTGAATATGGATCACGTCGCACGCGTAGAGGGCAAAGAGTTCCTCGTGAAAAATGGCGCACGCGTGCCCATACGAACGAACGGACGCGCGCAAGTGGTGGAAGACTACCATCGCTACGTTGCCGCGCGGCTGCGCGCGCAAGCCGGTCACTAAAACTTCGCGCACGTTTGCATAACGCAAATCCCCGTTTGCACCACCTTCCCTCTTTTTCGACAGCAGGCCGCCTATAGTACGGCAGGCAACGACGGCTCGCAGGGAGGCGGCCGCACCTACGAAAGGATTTACCTTATGATGAACGCTCAGATGATGAAAAAGACCGTTCTGGCCCTGGCCATGACGGCCGTGCTAGGCCTGTCAGGCGGCATGCTGGCAGGTTGTGGCGGCGGATCGTCGTCGAACGGCACCGCATCCGATTCAAAGGACACCACCACGTCCAACTCCTCAAACTCTTCCAGCTCCTCGAGTGATGAGATTTCGCTCAAAGACCTGGAAAGCGAGATGTCTGAGGCCTATATGGGTCTGACCGACTCGGGTGAGGGCTTCTACTACGCCGGCAACGCCGACGGCAGCTTGGTCATTGTCATGGCGCTGAATGACAACGGTGAATCAATCAGCTTCGTGGGCCCGGCCGAAACCCAGGGCAACTCGGTGCGCGTAACCGACATGGTCAACGGCAGCACCCTCACGTTCAGCATCGAGCCTCAGTCCGACGGCACCCTGCTGCTCAACATGGGCGATGCAGGCTCCGCGTTGGTCGCCGAGTGCAAGCCGTCCGAGGTGCTCGATGTCATGGAGCAGATCGACACGTACTCCACCGCTCTCGCCTAAACACCTACTCGGAACTTCCCTCCCCTAAACAAGACCCCGAACGGCTTGACCGCGCGGGGTCTTGTTGCATCTGCTCCTCGTTACCCATCCAATGAGAAAGAGAAATTCAGAACCATCTGAGTTTCTTGAGCACGAGGAGCAACACGACCGATGCAAGAACCGTGCAGCAGGTAACAATGCCGAAGCCCCAAGGAATCTCTGCCAGGGGGATGCCCAGCACGTTCATGCCGAAGAACCCGGCAACCGCCGTAGGCACGCACAGCACCAACGTGACCGTGGCCACCACCTGCATCGTGCGGTTCAGGTCGTGCTCCATCAGCAAGCTAAAATGCTCGATGGTAGAATCGAGTATCTCCGAGTAGATGCGCGTCGTCTCAAGCGCCTGCCGGCTCTCGATGGTCACGTCGTCAAACGCTCCCGTGCCTCGTCGGTTGCGAAGGCGAACCGACGCAGGTGCTTGTCGAATATAGCGTCGTTGGTAACCAGCGAAGTTTTGAGATACACCAACGACGAATCGAGAACGTAGAGGTCTTCGAGCT
>NZ_JAVWUP010000011.1:29936-36419 GCF_036667095.1 Gordonibacter sp.
TCGAGCTTCCGGAGCGCCTGCTGTCCATCCGTGCAGAAATACTCGATCATTGGCATACTCCTTTTGAGGTTACGAGCAGTATCGCCCTGCGCTTTGGTTAAAAATCCACGAGCTGCTCTCGAACGTAATTCCTCATACCAGGAAGCTCAAAATCAATCTTGCCCCGGCCCCGAGGACCAATCACGCCGTTTTCGATAAGGCGTCTTCGGTATTGAGCGGCATAGTTTCCGCTCACCCCCATGCGTTGCGCGATATCCGCAAGGCGACTCGCTCCTTCATCTTCAACCATGGCCGCAATGAATCGCACATCGCCGTCCGACAATTCGTCGAGCGTTGCATTGAGCACACGCGCACGCATATCATGCTGAGCGGCCTGTATGCCATATTCTACCTCTGCCACTCCAATACTTTTCCGGAGAGCGCCTTCCTCCCACGACCGATAGCCAACAAGTTGCATCATAAAGGGAAATCCGCCGATGGCGTCTACCGCGCGCTTAAGCGCAATCGACTCTATCTCTTTTCCCGAATCCTCAACGGTACGTCGCAGGGCACGCTCTATCTCGAAGTCGTCAATGCGACCCAGGTGCCGCTGGCAGGCTCGGCGAAAAAACGAGACCGACTTGTCTTGCAGCAAGGAGGAAACCTCTCCTGGTAAACCCGCCATGAGCAAGGCAACTTTACGCTCCTCCCTCACGAAGTGCTGATGAATCGCGATAAGTTGAATCAGCTCATCAAAATCGCCGCGGACCTCGTCAATCGTAATAAGCAGGCCAGTATCACGCTCGTTCAACTCCTCAAGGATTTCACTCATAAGCGTTCGCCAATTAGGGAGCTCTTGCGGCTCGCGCTCCCATTCAATATCAAGAACTTGCGGTATGCCTACCCCTTTAAGCCTCATGCCGCCCGGCTTATCAACGGCATCACGTGAGACATGCCGAACTTGCTGGACGATGTCGTTAAGCATTCCAGGCAGTGCAGAAACGTTCACCGACAGCCACCCTCGACCCTGCGCCTCATGCGCGAGAAGAGACATCAGTGCCGTCTTGCCAGTGCCTCTCGCCCCTATGAGAATAGTCGACAGGTTAGGATCGCCACTGCCATTATCGAAAGCTCGCAGCAGCTCGTCTATCACCATCTCGCGACCAGCCATATGCAGGGGAATTTGCCCGAAGCTGGGAGTAAAAGGGTTGCGAGGCCTGTCCTGCATCATTCAATCCTTTCACTTCTTTTCATTTTCTTTCACTTCTTTTCATTTTCTTTCACTTCTTTTCATTTCGCAAGAAAATTCACGGTAAGCCCAGAGCGGCGATGCTCGTTCACACATGTGGTCAACCGCGCTCCTTACCGGCATCGTCGTTAGAACACAGAGCGGTAACTCGACGCAACAAAAGGAATGGCTGAGGCTCAGCATTGTTGAAAAGGAGGCGAAACAGGAAGTATTTCGATCAAGCGCACCGTTCCGCGACGCTCCTGCTCTGCATTCTCACGATCGTTGCCTGCTTCTTGATTGACTATGCGGTATCTTTGGCGGTCGTTTCCATCGTGCGTGAGCAAGGAGCAATCGCGCTTTAAGGTCAACTATCACGATGAGCATTCAGAACTTCGTGAAACCGTGGACGGATTCATATTGCTGACAAATCACCGATGCGTACCTAAGATGACGGAGCGAGTAAGAATATCACATACGCTCTCTCCTCCCGCAAACAAGGCTGTCGCTCCTTTGGACGACCTTGTTTGTTTAGGGGGTGCTTTTAACTTCCCTCGCCAGCACTTTTCAAACGCTGGCTCGCGACGTCAAAAACGTTTCCCTTGTCTCTTGGCCCAATAGCCACGATCTCTACAACTTCAGCGACTCCGTCTACAATTCTGAATATAACCCGGATGCCCGCACTCCGAAATTTGAGTTCTTTGCACATTTTTAAGGGCCCGCTCAGAGGCTTTCCAATTTCGTCAGCTCGCACACGAAGCTTAGCAAGTCCGATATCAACCAACCGTCTTACCGAGCCATCGAGTGCCTGGTACTCCTTGGCTGCTACCGCGTTGTAAAAACGGACTTCGAATCTTTCGTGGGGAGCACTCATTCAAACAGATCCTTGTCGGCAATGGCATCCGCATCAAGTGAGAGCCATTCAGCGTAGGACTTTTCACCCAGGACTTCAGCGAGCCCCACCGGTTGCCGGGTGAGGTCTGCATCCCCTTCTTGAAGGCGTATAGCGGCAGTGTCATATAACCGCTGTACGCGAAAATTCTCAAGCTCAACAGCCAGAGCTTCAAACGTATCAAAATCAACTATAACCGTGTCAATCCCGTCGTTGCGATCTGAAACATAAAGAGGTTCTTCCTTAGCGCGCCGTCGCATCTCGCCAAAATTCTTGGCAGCATGCGAGGAAGTGACAACTTGATCCCGCCCAAAGGTTAGTTTGCCTTCTCTCACGATATCCATATCAGCCTCATTCCGTATTTCATATAACTTACAATCCGTATTGTATCACGTACTTAAAGGGTGTTATACAAAGCATGAGCGATTTTCTACACAACAAAGAAGCTCCCGAGCTCAGAAGAGTCCGGAAGCTTCTTTTGCATAAACCTTATCGATCCGTCCGCGCCTCTTTACACGTAGAACAGAATGTCGTTGTAGGTGGGTACCGGCCAGCGGTCGCGATCCGTGATAATCTCCATGGCGTCTACGGCTCCACGCAGCTTGTCCATGATAGGGATGATCTCGTGGGCATAGGTGTTGGCCCGTTGCTGTTGGTTGGCAATGGCAAGGGCCGCATGGTGCGCGGCGTCTAACGCCTGCAGCTGCACGTCGATCTCCTTCACTCCAGCCAGCAGCTTGTGCAGCAGCGCTTCCTGCTGATCGACGTTCGCGCCGGACAAGGCCGACTTGAAGGTGACGATGTTGCTGGCCACCTCGGCAGCATAGTCGTTGATAGCCGGCAGGAACACGCGGCGCACCATGCGCTTCATCACGCGCGCCTCGATGTTCAAAAGCTTGTTGTACTTCTCAAGCTTCACCTCATAGCGGCTCATCACCTCGGTCTTCGACAGCACCTCGAATTCCTCGAACAGCTCGACGTTCTTGCGGGACACAAAGCACGGCAGCGCATCGGCCGTCGTGCGGAAGTTCGCCAACCCGCGGCGCTCGGCCTCGGCGTACCACTCGTCGCAGTAGCCGTTGCCGTTGAAGATAATGCGCTGGTGCGCCTTCAGCGTGTCGCGGATGTAGTCAATCGCCGCAGCCTCAAACTCTTTGCCGGACTTGCCCTCCATCGCGTCCGCGAAGTCTTTCAGGCTCTTCGCCATGGCGGTGTTCAGCACCATGGTCGAATCCGACAGGTTCACCGCCGAGCCCGGCATGCGGAACTCGAACTTGTTGCCCGTGAACGCAAAGGGGCTGGTACGGTTGCGATCGGTGTTGTCGATGAGGAAGTTCGGCAGAACGGCCACACCCAAGTCCATGGCCACCTTCTCGGCATTCGTGTACTCGTGCTCGTCGATGAGCGCGTCCACGATAGCGTCCAGCTCGTCACCTAGGAAGATGGAGATGATGGCCGGCGGGGCCTCGTTCGCGCCGAGGCGATGGTCGTTGCCGGCCGACGCCACCGACATGCGCAGCAGGTCCTGATAATCGTCGACCGCCTGGATCACACCGGTAAGCAGCACCAGGAAGCGCAGGTTGTCCATGGGGCTCTCGCCGGGGTCGAACAGGTTCTTCTTGCCTGCCGCCAGCGACCAGTTGTTGTGCTTGCCCGAGCCGTTGATGCCCTCGAAGGGCTTCTCGTGCTGCAGGCACACCAGACCGTGATGGCTGGCCAGAAGGCGCATCTTCTCCATGGTAAGCAGGTTCTCGTCGATAGCACGGTTCGCGTTCGTGTAGATGGGAGCCAGCTCGTGCTGCGCGGGCGCCACCTCGTTGTGCTTCGTGCGTGCCGGCACGCCGAGCGCCCACAGCTCGTCGTCCAGCTCCTTCATGAACTCGTTCACCGTGGGGCGGATGGCACCGAAATAGTGCTCCTCGAGCTCCTGGCCCTTGCACGGCGCGTAGCCGAACAGGGTGCGCCCGCACATGACCAGGTCCTGGCGGTTGGCGTACGCCTTCTCCGAGACCAAAAAATACTCTTGCTCGGCACCGACCGTGGGCACGATATGCTGGTTGGGCTCGCCGAACAGCTTCAGCACCCGGTTCGCCTGCTTCTCGATGGCGCTCATGGAGCGCAAAAGCGGCGTCTTCTTGTCCAGCGCCTCACCGGTGTAGCTGCAAAATGCCGTGGGAATGCACAGCACCTCATCTTTTATGAACGCATAGCTGGTGGGGTCCCAAGCCGTGTAGCCCCGTGCCTCAAAGGTGGCGCGCAGGCCGCCGGAGGGGAAGCTGGAAGCATCGGGCTCGCCCTGGATGAGCTCCTTGCCCGAGAAGCTCATAATGGCACGACCGTCGCTGACCGGGTCAAGGAAGCTGTCGTGCTTCTCGGAAGTGATGCCGGTCAACGGCTGGAACCAGTGCGTGAAATGGGTGGCGCCCTTCTCGATAGCCCATTCCTTCATGGCGTGAGCCACGACGTTGGCTACCTCGATTTCGAGAGACTTGCCCTCTTTCATGGTTTTGAGCAGGCTCTTGTACGTTGCGGAAGGCAGGCGCTCCTGCATCGTGTGCTCGTTGAACACCATCGAGCCGTAGATTTCCGAAACCTTCGCCATAGGTGCGTGCTCCTTACTTGCCAACCCGTCAACCGCTCTTTCAAGATCGCGGCCGAGGCCGCGTTTCAATCATCGGAATACGATAGCATGACGACACCTGCACAGGCAGCGTCACCACGTGGTAATCAAAGTAATGGCGAAATGTTTCAGGAAGGTTTTGCCGAGGGCTTCCGCACACAAAGTGCGCAAAGTCCGTTCATTTACACCACAGGGATGCGCCACTCAGGAGCTTCCACTTCGTATTCTTTCATGAATTTCGCCGTCAGGGCGAACGTGAGGGGATTGCGCTTCCTTAGCTTCCCGACGATGCCTTTTTCCTCCAAAGCCTTCAAATAAAGTCTAGTCATCTGGTATCCAAGAGATAAAAGCCGGGAAAGCTCCTCTACCGACGCATCGCCCATCAAACCAAAAGACTCATATTGCATAAGCGTAAACACGATTTGGCACTCTTGGGGCTTTAGGCGGTAGGTTCTTTTTGCTGCATTCATTGACTCGTCAAGACCATCCAAAATAGTTTTACTTCTCTCCAACCTATCTAATATTCCCACCTGGGCACCAAGCAACAATTCAAGCATGGAGTGCACGAAAAAGGTAAGCTCACCTCGGTTGAGCGGATTTTCGGCAATACGGAATGCTTTGTAATAAGTATCGCGGTTTTCAAGAATCATGCGTGAAAGGCAGAGCACCGTTGGCGCGGAAAGCGATTCACTGAGGAACAGCGAGAGCAAGTACCGGCCTGTCCTACCATTGCCATCGTAGAAAGGATGCGCGTACTCGAATATATAATGCGAGGCAATGGCGGCATACAGGGCTGGCATATCGCCCGACTCAACAAGGTAAAGCATGGTTTGAACAGCTTCGATTATTTTTGCTTCAGGTTCGATACCCCGATGAATAACCGCGACGCCACCCGCGGTGATATCGACACCGTCTTTGCGAAAAATGCGGCCGTCGGGAATCTGTCCATCGGCCAATTCGCCATCCATCACCTTATCGTAAATCGTACGAATGTCCTCGGGCTTAGCGGGCACGAGCGCATCTCCCTCAGGAATGCTCAGGTAGAGAATCGCCAGTTCCTTGAACCTGCGCGCGTCGGGAGCTCCCTTGGTTGCCTCAAGCGCTTCTTTCACTTGACGCCGCGTACTGTGGATATCCTCGATGGCATTCGTATACACGACCTCGTCGAGAACGAGGCTTCTCATAACGGCACTGGCTGAAATTCCCGGCAGAGAGCGCATGGCAGCAGAAACGCGATGTTCGGCTCTGAGCACTTTTTCGCTCAGCACCGAAAGCTCTCGCGGCACTGCTATGAACAGCTTGCCGTTCGGCGTCTCGAGGTTTATGCGAAAGGTGGAGGCAGCTTCGCGGCGGCTTCGCTCCTCGCTTTGCAGGTTTGATTCGCGCGAAGCGCTGGCGTCTAGGTGATACAGCTTTGCAAGCTCTTTATACTCCATTGCACCTCATTATAACTTGCGCCCAGCATTAGTTATCTAACTTATAAAATTACTTGTTTATTATAAGTTAGAGAACTGAATAATACCACCAAAGTATAATGATCAGTTCTGCCGCAGTAGCCGCCTTGCTCCACTCGCTCGAACAGCACGTCGGTTACGCTGGCCGAACTGATGGCATCAAGGTCGTTGGTGGGATCGTCGGCTATGACGATGGGCGGGTCCAGCAGCAGCGCGCGAGGCACCAACACGGCAGGCGCGCCCTTTCCCCCAAACCTTGCTCTTCGCTACGCTATACTGAATCGCTAGGGTTCATCGGGAGCGACACGCG
>NZ_JAVWUP010000012.1:0-1849 GCF_036667095.1 Gordonibacter sp.
TCGCAGAGGAAGTGCCCTGGCGGAGAAGGGACATCATCGTCAGCACACGCCCATCTCACAAGAGACTGCGCCAGCTTTCCGACTTCCTCGCTAGCTCCAGCTCTCCGATGCAGCTGCATTCTGGCCGGCAAGACGACCGTTGATCAGGCAGTCGGCAGTTGCGCAGGAACCCAAGCGACATGCCCCGTGGATACCGCCCGCCACCTCGCCTGCTGCATACAGCCCTTCGATAGGATTGAGGGACACATCGATCACCCGGTTCTCGGCATCGGTTTTTACACCGCCCATGGTGTGGTGGACCTTCGGCCAGACACGCGTCACGCAATACGGCGGCTCAGCTACGGGAAGGGCATTCGCGGGTATTTTCTTTCCAAAGTCTTCGTCGACCTTGTTCTCGACGAAGGTGTTGTAGCGGGCAATTTCCTCCTTGAGCGGCTCGAGGGGAATATCGAACTTCTGGGCGATCTCTTCGATACTGTCGATCCGCCAGGTGCAGCCAACCTCGATGCACTGATCCAGGTACTCCAGCGCCCAGGTAGGAAGGTTGCGCTGGTCTACAATCTGAATCGAAGGTTCGCCGTTTGCGATGATCGCATCGCAATAGCGCTTTCTGTCAGTCAACTCGCTCACGAAGCGCTTGCCCGTCTGACGGGCAACCACCACACCGCGGGGGAATCCGGCATCGATGTAGGTCCAGGCAAGGCCGAAGCCACCATCATCGGGGCTGCACCACGGGCCCAACTGTATCCAATCGAGGTGCACCGTCAAAGCACCGGATCGCATCGCCACCTGCAACGCCTCGCTCGTGGCCCCGAACCGGTTCGTACTCTCCAAGTTCTCGTCGAGCTTAGGATCATGCTTCATTCTCCAAGCAACATCGCCGCTGAATCCTCCTGTTGCCAGCACCACCGCTTTTTTAGCTTTTATGGCAACGCTCTTGCCACCTGTCAGCGTTGTCTCATTTATGCCTTTTTGGACAACAATACCGAGAACACGGCCATTTTCATCCCGCACCAATTCCTTGAGCAGCGTCCGGCATTCAACCTTGAGGCCTAATTCGGTCGCCTTGTCTCGCAATACCCCGACGATAGCCTGACCAGCCCCTTCGGGTTTCATAGTGCGGTAATTGGAATGCCCGCCGTAGGGAAGCAAGTCGATCTTCCCCTGATCATTTTTGACCCACTGGACGCCAAGGCCGCTCACCCACTCCCACGTTTCATTTGACTTCTCGGCAATGACCCGGCACTTCTCCACATCGTTGAGATCAAGTCCGGCAACAAGCATATCGTGCACGTAATCGTCGACGGAGTCTTTTATCCCTTGATCAGCCTGAGGAGAAGAACAGCAGACTGCAAAATCGCCGTCGGCCTTTATCGAGTTTCCTCCATCGCTGTCCCGCTTGTCGATGATGCGTACTTCTGCGCCGCCCTCGAACGCAGCAATAGCAGCAGCAAATCCCGCGTAACCGCTGCCTACGACGATCACATCGGTCTCTTCATCCCAAGAAACCGCCGCGCCTTGGCCAGCGCTCGCCTTCGAACAGCCCGCAAGCGCCGCAAGCCCCATCAAGCCTGCTCCTGCGACTGCACCATTCTTGATAAAGTTCCTCCGTGACAGATTGCCTGCTTCACCCATAATCGCTCACTCCCTTAGTTCTACTTCCGTCGCCCTATCGACGTTTCAGAAAATCGCTTTCGATCGCCGTCTGCTTTGCGAATGTTCACGACTCTCCCGACCGTGCTCGCAGTATGGCAAGAACCGCCCTCTCGGATACGCCAAAAAATGCGGCATTTTGGGGGAGCGCTCCATGTTTAGACCACTGATGCTGATGTTCGGGTTAATGGCGGGA
>NZ_JAVWUP010000012.1:1859-27542 GCF_036667095.1 Gordonibacter sp.
AAAAAATGCGGCATTTTCTCGTATTTTGTAACCAGAAATGGGGTATTCCGCTTCCCAACAGGGGGAAGGCACAAAGAAAATCAAGAGAAGATCACGCCTGAGCCGCTATCTGCTAAACGCCCCATGGGATATACTTGGGAAGCACGCCTCTTCAGAAAGAAGGTACTTTGAAGCCAAAGACGAGCGAAACTGCCTTAGCTTCGCCAAAAAATACGAAACGAAACCTTTTCATTATCTTTGGCATGGCGTTCTACTGGACCACCGTTGACATCACACGAAACGATTACTTCATCTTCCTACAAACCCGATCGAACAACGACGTATTCGCAACATTATGCATCTATTGCATCATAGTGGCGGTTCTTGGGTTCATCGCCTTCAGGAACAGAGAGCTGCTTGAAAAACTTTTCGACGAGAAGAAATGGGCCGTCCCTGCTCTTTCGATCGTTACCAGCCTCGGTGCCCTCTTATTTCTCTCCCCTCGACTAGAACACGATGGGCTCTTCTGGGTCGCGCGAACCTTCACGAGCGTATTTCTCATCCTGTGGTTCATGGTGATGACGTTTGCCTGGGGACGCACGATCATACAGGAGTCCGCGCGCTTCGGCATGGTTGTTCCGGCGCTTTCGTTCGTTGTCGGAGTGGGGATATCCCTTGCAAATCTGCTCCCACAACCGGTCGGCGACCTATTGCTCGTTATCACCCCCGTCATTACGGGCGTATGCTGGCAGCAGTCGTCAAAACCAAACGAAACGCCCCTTTCCAGCCGGATCTCCGATCTGCGGAATGCCCAGATACCCACCTTTGTCATATGCGGAGCATTTTTCTGCGCTGCGGCGTTCGCACGCGACCTTGTGAGCTACAGCAACAGCCACGAAATCGCTTCGTCTTTTGAAATGTGGGCAGCGACGGCGGCTTCGTTTGCCTGCGCAATGGTTTTGCTTGTCGCTTTGACGGTGAGCTCTCGTAGTAAGAGCTCCAACCACGCCTTCATCGTTGCGTGGGCTGTTGCTGCGGTAGTTTTCTTCGGATGCCTGCTTTCCATTGCGACGGGAGCCATGCCAGGCAACAAGGGTGGGGAAGGTTTTCTCGCCTCATGTTTTATGTGCTTCAAGCTACTGTTGTGGATTTTCACCGCAAGCGTCGCGCGCAATTCCCAAGTATCAAGCATTACCGCATTCTGCGTGTTTTACCTGTCCTTTGCTGCCGTCATGTTAGCAACCGTGGGAATCGTCCTGCCTGCATCACTGCAAATATCGAACACGGCCTTCTTCGGCCATATGCAGGAAATTCTGCTTACGCTCGCTTTTGTGATGATGACCGCTTCGTTCGTTTTCTTCGTGCGCTACGCTCCCTCAAAAAACGATGCGGTCATCGATTCCGCGAAGAGCACCCCACGTTTCGAAACGCTCTCGCGAGTCGCAGAACAAAAAGGCCTGACAGCGCGTGAATTGGAAATAGCTTTACTCATATCTCAGGGGTACAGCGCGAAGTACATCGCGGAAATGCTCTATGTATCGCAAGAGACCATTCGAACTCACTCGAAGAGGATATACAAGAAGCTCGACATTCACAATAAACAGGAGATCATCGAGCTTGCCAATGAAGGATCATCCACCCTCCCGACGACACGCTGAAACACCGTCTTTGCCATAGCACCTGAGCAAAACGAGTCCCAAATGATATGACCCGCCTCGCGACAAGCGGACGGGTCATATAGAAACGTACGGGGAACGCGCACTGCCTACTCGCCTAGCAAGTCCTCCAATGCTGCTGCGTCAAACTCTAGCGGCTCTTCCACCGTGCACTCGTAGTTGCCGTTCTCATCCAAACCGATGAGAACATGGCTGCGATCGCGCATTTTTCCTTCGACCACTTTTTGAGCGATGCGATCCACGATCTCGCGCTGGATAAGGCGCTTTAGCGGACGCGCCCCGAAGATAGGATCGTAGCCGTCAATAGACAGGTGCTCCATGGCGGCCGGCGTCACATCGAGCGTGACGCGGCGATCGGCCAGACGGCCGCGCACCTCTTCCAGCTGCAGGTCGACGATGGGCTCGATGTTCGTCATGTTCAGTGCGTTGAACACCACCACGTCGTCGATGCGGTTGATGAACTCGGGGCGGAACGTCGCACGCAGCGCGCCGTCGATAGCCTGATTCATGGCCTTCTCGTCGCCATGCTCGGCAAATTCGCGAATAAACTGCGAGCCCACGTTGCTGGTCATGATGATGATAGCGTTTTTGAAAGACACCACCCTGCCCTGGCCGTCCGTCAGGCGACCATCGTCGAGCACCTGCAGCAGGATGTTGAACACGTCCGAGTGCGCCTTCTCGATCTCGTCCAAAAGCACGACCGAGTAGGGCTTGCGGCGCACGGCTTCAGTCAACTGGCCGCCCTCATCGTAACCAACGTATCCCGGAGGCGCTCCGATCAAACGCTGCACCGAGAACTTCTCCATGTACTCCGACATGTCGATGCGCACCATTGCTTTTTCGTTATCGAACAAGTACTCTGCCAACGCCTTCGCAAGTTCCGTCTTACCTACGCCGGTGGGACCCAAAAACAGGAAGCTGCCGATAGGACGATCCGGGTCCGACAAGCCCGCACGGTTGCGGCGGATGGATCCGGCCACGGCCGACACCGCCTCGTCCTGGCCTACCACGCGCTCGTGCAGTTTTTCTTCCAGGTCGACGAGCTTGGCCATTTCGCCTTGCATCATCTTTTGCACGGGAATACCCGTCCACACGGACACGACATCGGCGATCTCGGTTTCCGACACCTCCTCTTTGAGGATGGCACCGTCTTGCTGTTTCGTGTTCAGCTCTTCCTCGGCCGCATGCAAACGCTGCTGCAGCTCGGGAATGCGAGCATAGCGTATCTCGGAAGCCTTCGACAGGTCGCCCTCGCGCGTTGCGCGTTCTTCTTCTTGCTGAGCGCCTTCGAGGACGGCTTTCAGGTTTTGCACGTTCTCGATGACGTCCTTCTCGTTTTGCCACTCGGCCTTGCGTTTGTCCAGATCCTCTTGGGCTGTCGCAATTTCGCGTCGCAGGGCATCGAGGCGCTCCAACGATGCCTCGTCTGATTCCTTCATCAACGCCTGCTCTTCGATCTGCATCTGCGTGAGTTTGCGCTCGGCTGCATCGACTTCTTCGGGCATGGAGTCGATCTCGATGCGCAGGCGGCTGGCGGCCTCGTCCATGAGGTCGATGGCCTTGTCCGGCAGGAAGCGGTCCGAGATGTAGCGGTTCGAGAGCTCGGCGGCGGCCACGATGGCACTGTCGGTGATGCGCACGCCGTGGTGGATCTCGTACTTCTCTTTGAGCCCGCGCAAGATGGCAATCGTGTCCTCCACGGAAGGCTCGGTTACCAGCACGGGCTGGAAACGCCGCTCAAGCGCAGCGTCTTTCTCGATGTACTTGCGGTATTCGTCGAGCGTGGTCGCACCGATGGCATGCAGCTCGCCGCGAGCCAGCGCAGGTTTCAGCATATTGCCGGCATCCATGGAGCTGTCGCCGGTGGAACCGGCACCGACGATGGTGTGCAGTTCGTCGATGAACAGGATGATGCGCCCGTCGCTCTGCCTCACTTCGCGCAGCACCGCCTTCAAGCGGTCTTCGAACTCGCCACGGTACTTCGCACCTGCCAACATGGCCGACAGGTCGAGTGTCACGATGTCGCGGTCCTTCAGCGACGAGGGCACATCTCCAGCCACGATGCGCTGGGCCAGGCCCTCGACGATAGCCGTCTTGCCGGTGCCGGGCTCGCCGATGAGCACCGGGTTGTTCTTCGTGCGGCGCGACAGCACCTGGATCGTGCGGCGGATCTCCTCCGCACGGCCGATAACCGGATCGAGCTTGCCCTCGCGGGCCTGATGGGTAAGGTTCTGCCCGTACTGCTCCAAGGCTTCAAACTGCACTTTGTTCTGCTGATCGGTCACCCGCGTGTCGCCGCGCAACTCGTCGTAGGCCGCCTCGATGCTCTTGCGCGTCACGCCAGCCGTAGTGAGTATCTTGCCCGCCGAGCCTTTTTCCTCGGAAAGCGCGATGAGCAGATGCTCGCTGGTCGCGTAGGCATCGCCGAGCTTCTCGGCGATCTTCACCGCACTGTCGATGAGGTTCATGAGGGCAGGGCCGGGAATGCCGCTCATCATCATGCCGCCGTTGTTGCTCACCTTCGGCATGCGCTCGATCTCCGCATCCACGTTGGCAAGCAGCTGAAACGGCTCGGCGCCGATGCGCTTGACGATGGCCGACAGGTTGTTTTCTTCCGATTCGAGCAAGGCCTTCAACATATGAATAGGCTCGGCCTGGCTGCTTTCGGCTTCGGAGGCAATGGAGATGGTCTGCTGCAAAGCCTCCTGGGCAGTAAGGGCTAGTTTGTTCAAATTGCCCATGTTCATACCGTGTTCCTCCTTTGTTGCTTTATCGCGTCGAAACGCAGGGTGCTACTGCAGGCGCCTGATGGCCAGCGGGGCTACTTCGGCGCGCACGAGGGAGTTGACGCTTTCCCGCGTCTCCAGCTCGTGCACACGGTCGGCCAAGCGGCGCACACGTTTGTGCAGATCGTCAAGTTCGTTGTCGCGCTCGTTCAGCCGCCCTTGCAGATCCGAGATGCGGATGACGCCCGCGAGGTTGATACCTTCGCCTGTCAGCTCGTTGATCAGCTCGAGCCGTTCGATGTCGGCCGGCGAGTACATGCGGGTGTTGCCGCTCGTGCGCTGCGGGGTAACGAGGCCTTTCTGCTCGTAGGTACGCAGCGTTTGCGGGTGCACGCCGGCGAGTTCGGCCGCCACGCTTATCATATAGAGCGGGCGGTTGCGGTCGGTACGCTCGGTCATTGCCAACTCCTCACGTCTTCGGTCGTTGCGGCCAAGAAGTCTTCCATCGCTTTCTTTTGGCCTTCGTTCATATCCTTGGGCACTTGCACGTCGATCTTCACCTTCAAATCGCCAGTGCCCTCGCCTTTCACACGCGGGGCGCCCTTGCCTTTCACGTTCAGCACGGTTTCGTCTTGAGTGCCGACAGGCACCTTCACGCGCACCTTCGCGCCATCGGGCGTAGGCACGATGACGCTCGCACCCAATGCCGCTTCGGCAACCGTTACGGGAACCGAGACCTCTACGTCGGCACCCTTGCGAGAATAGTAGGGATGCTCGTCGATCTTCGTGGTTATCAGCAGATCGCCTGCTTCTCCGCCGTTCTCGCCGAGACCTCCCTTGCCCTTGAAGCGCAGGCGCCCTCCGTCTACGGCGCCGGCGGGAATCTTCACGGTAAGCGTCTCTTTGTCGTTGCGCCCAGGGATACGCACGGTCACCAGCTTTTCAGCGCCTTTGAACGCCTCATCGAATGTCACGTTCAGCGTGACATTCATGTCTTGGCCCTTGCGGGGCCGCGGTTGACGCGAGCCGCCGAAGCCGCCGCCTTGGCCGAAGTCCCAATCGGTACCGAACGCGCCCTCGCCATGACGGATACTTTCGAGAATATCGGCCCAACTGCCGAAGCCGCCGCCTTGTCCGCCGCCGAAGATATCCTCGACGTTGACATTGCCGCCGCCCCAACCTTGCGGGATGTGGTTCTCGTTTGCCGTGCCGTACTGGTCGTACAGTTTGCGCTTCTTCTCGTCGGACAGTACCTCGTAGGCTTCGTTGAGTTCCTTGAACTTCGCTTCGTCGCCACCCGTGTCAGGATGATGCGTACGCGCGAGCTTACGGAACGCCTTCTTTATCTCATCAGCCGAAGCCGTGCGTGGAACGCCCAGCGTCTTGTAATAGTCGGGAGTCGCCGCCATGCGCTCCACCTCCTTATCAACCTCTAAACCAGGAGCGGGCCGCCGTGTGGCCTTGCCCGCTCGTAAGTCCTATACGTTTACTTTGCCGCGTTTTCCTGCGGCTTTTCCCTTTTTGGACCGCCACTTGTTACCGTCACCATAGCGGGTCGTAGGCACTTCGATCCCATCTTGTAACCCTTTTGGTACACATCGGCCACCGTCTCGTCGGGAACGCTCGCGTCCTCCACGGTCGCGACAGCCTGTGCCTCAAGCGCATCGAACGCTTCGCCCTTCGGATCGATCACCTGCACGCCGTCCTTGACCAACGTGGCGACGAGTTTGCTGTGCACGGCTTTCACGCCATCCAGCAACCCGCCTTCGCCGTTCTTTTCGGCATAATCGATCGTGCGCTCGAAGTCGTCGATCACGGGAAGCAGGCTCTCTACCAGCTTCTCGGTAGCGCGGGCCTTCTCGGCTTCGCGCTGCTCGGCCGTCCGGCGGCGGTAGGTGTCCCACTCGGCATGCAGGCGCAGGTACTTGTCCTGCCACTCCGCGGCCTCGGCTTTCGCCTTGGCAACCTGCTCGTCAATCGAGGGCTCGATCACCACGCCGTCCAGCACCGCTTCGGCATCCTCGATAACCTGGGCGGCCTGGGCGCTGGCTGAACCTTTCGGATCAATCGGCGCAGCAGCGGCATCGGCTCCCGAGGAGGGGTTGGAGTCGTTGCCCGGGTCGGTCGTGCCCGCGGGCGGCTGGGTTTCGCCAGCCGCTGCGTGCGTATCTTCAACAGGAATGTTCTTGCCATCGCCGCGTGCCGCGCGCTCCGGCGAGGGGTTGCTCGGCTGAGGCATGGTCTACTTCCCTTCCTTCTTGTCGTCGTTCTCATCGACAACCTCGTAGTCGGCCTCGATGGTGTCATCGGCCGGTGCCGTCTCGGCAGCAGCAGCCTGGGCGCCAGCCGCCGCACCCTCGGTGGAGTACACGACCTCGGCCAGCTTGTAGCCCGCCTGCTGCAGCTTCTCGGTGGCAGCCTTGATGGCATCCATGTCGGAGCCCTCAAGCGCGCTCTTCGCCTCGGCAATAGCCTCCTCAGCCTGCGACTTCATGTCAGCCGGAGCCTTGTCGCCCAGCTCGGAGAGCGTCTGCTCGGTGGCGTTCACCAACGCGTCGGCGTTGTTGCGCAGCTCGATCTCTTCCTTGCGCAGTCTGTCTTCCTCGGCATGAGCCTCGGCGTCCTTTACCATGCGGTCGACTTCGTCGTCGTTCAGCGCGGTGGAGCCGGAAATGGTGATCTGCTGCTGCTTGCCCGTGCCCAGGTCCTTCGCCGACACGTTCACAATGCCGTTGGCATCGATGTCAAACGTGACCTCGATTTGCGGGACGCCTCGACGTGCGGCCGGGATGCCGCTCAGCTGGAACTTGCCGAGCGTCTTGTTGTCGCCGGCCATCTGGCGCTCGCCTTGCAGCACATGCACCTCAACGCTGGTCTGGTTGTCGGCAGCCGTGGAGTAGATCTCGGTCTTGCGGGTCGGGATCGTGGTGTTGCGGTCGATCATCTTGGTCATGACACTGCCCATGGTCTCAACACCCAGCGACAACGGGGTCACGTCGAGCAGCAGGATACCCTGCACGTCGCCGGACAGCACGCCACCCTGGACCGCCGCGCCCATAGCCACGACCTCGTCGGGGTTCACCGACATGTTCGGGTCCTTGCCGGTTACCTTCTTTACCAGATCCTGCACGGCTGGCATACGGGTGGAGCCACCCACGAGAATAACCTCGTCGATCTCGCCGGTCTTCAGGCCCGCGTCCTTCAGCGCCTGCTCGACCGGATGCTTGCAGCGGTCCAGCAAGTCCTTCGTGATGCGCTCGAACTCGGCGCGCGTCAGCGTGTAGTCCAGGTGCTTGGGGCCGGAAGCGTCGGCCGTGATGAACGGCAGGTTGATGTTGGCCTGCGTCGTGGAGGAAAGCTCCATCTTCGCCTTTTCGGCGGCTTCCTTCAGGCGCTGCAGGGCCATCTTGTCCTTGCGCAGGTCGATACCGTTGTCGGCGTTGAACTTGTCGGCCAGCCAATCGATGATGCGCTGGTCCCAGTCGTCGCCGCCCAAGTGGTTGTCGCCAGCGGTGGCCGCAACCTCAAACACGCCGTCGCCCAGCTCCAGCACGGACACGTCGAACGTGCCGCCGCCTAGGTCGAAGACGAGAATCTTCTCGTCCTTGTTGGTCTTGTCCAGGCCGTAGGCAAGGGCTGCTGCCGTGGGCTCGTTGATGATACGGAGCACTTCGAGGCCCGCGATCTTGCCGGCATCCTTCGTGGCCTGGCGCTGCGCGTCGTTGAAGTACGCAGGCACCGTGATGACGGCTTGCGTCACCGGGCCGCCCAGCTGCTTCTCCGCGTCGTTCTTCAGCTTCTGCAGCACCATGGCGGAGATTTCCTCCGGCGTGTAGTCTTTGCCATCGATGTCGACGACCGCGCGGCCGTCCTTGCCCTTCTGAAGCTTGTAGCTGACGGTCTTCTGCTCTTCGGGCGTCTCGCTGAACGAGCGGCCGATGAAGCGCTTCACGGAAGACACCGTGTTCTCCGGGTTCGTGACCGCCTGGTTCTTTGCCGCCTTGCCGACGACGCGCTCGCCATCCTTGCGGAAGCCCTCGACGGACGGCGTGGTGCGGTCGCCCTCCGCGTTTACGAGGATTTCGGGCTCGCTGCCCTCCATAACCGCCATGGCGGAGTTGGTCGTGCCCAGGTCGATACCGAGAATCTTAGCCATTATCCTGTTCCTCTCTTTGGGAGTTGTTACCTTGTTCGCTGCGCTCTGTTGTTTTCGTTTCTCTGCAAAGAGGTACGCGCGTGGCGCACCTGTCATGCCGTTGCGAACATCAAGCTATCTTCACTACGAAGCCGCTCAATCTTCTTTCGACTTTTTGCACTATATAATCTAAGTCTTATGTTGTCAAGTTATATCAAAGGCTGTTGTTGATGTTTTGTAACAACCACAAACTATACTCATATTTGGAAAAGGACGCACTCTCCAAGAGCCAAGTGTTACGACTCTTGCATCGGCCTGTTTCCCCTTTGAATTCTCGGAAGCCCGCTGACGCGTGCGACACCGAAAACGGTCCCCTGTTCTTTGCCCTCTGTCCGCCCTCAAGCCAAAAATCAAAAACCAAAAATTCATTGCTCTAAACGATACCGCCTCCTCAATGCGAACACCTCCACCGTCCAACCACCACCTCGCTCAGCTACCACAACCTCGTAGCAATGTTGCGCATGAAAGGTCAGCGCACTGCTTGAAAAAGAAAATCCCCTGCATCCGACGAAGGGTGCAGGGGATCAATCTTACCGCGCGCACAGGCAATACCTGCGCTGTGCTAACGTCGTTAGTCTTCGATAACCTCGGGGATAGCGCCCATCGGGCATTCCTCGACACAATCGCCGCAAGCGATGCACGCGTCCTCGTTCACAACCTCGACGACGCCACCGACAACTTCGAGCACTTCCTGCGGACAAGCATCAACGCAAATGCCGCAACCGATGCAATCATCGGCTTCAATAACCGGATGAGCCATAACCGTCTCCTTCTAATCCGAAAGCCCCGCAACGGCGCGGCCAGCTTCCCCAAAAATCTACTGCCCGCAAGATACCATGGTTCCCTATAAATGCAAGAAAAATCGGCCATTTTTTCAGGATGCGGCAGTGATTCTCTCATGGATGCAAAAAGAAAGAGCCCTCTTCCACCTAACAGATGCGCGGCAGCTGCTCGCCTACCAACATATCCAGAATGCGGGTGCCGCCGAATGCCGTGCGCAGGAACACTTTCGGACCCCGTGCAGGCTGGGACGTCGTCACCTCGCCAATGAGGGCGGCGTCGGCACCATAGCGGTTCGCGTGCATGGCCGCCAGCGCGGCATCGGCCTCGTCTGCCGCAACAACGCAGACCATCTTACCCTCGTTTGCCACCTGCAACACGTCGTAGCCCAGCATCTCGCAAGCACCTCGCACCGCGTCTTTTACGGGCACGGCATCCTCGTCGATAGTGATATCCACGCAAGCTTGGCTCGCCAGCTCATTGAGCGTGGAGGCAAGTCCCCCGCGGGTGGGATCGCGGAAGCAGTGTGTGTGCGGGGCTGCAGCCAGAACCTCGGCGATAAGGTGGTTGAGCGGAGCGGCATCGCTTTCCAGATCGGACGAGAACGACAGCGACTCGCGACAGCTCATAATAGTGATGCCATGATCGCCCAACGTACCGGTGACCAGTACCTTGTCGCCTGGCTTGCACTGCGCGCCGCCTAAGTTGACACCTTCTGGCAACGTGCCGATACCGCTCGTGTTGATGAACACGCCGTCGCCGTGGCCGCGATTCACCACCTTGGTGTCGCCCGTGACCAGCACCACACCTGCCTCGCGGGCCACCTCGGCCATCGAAGCGCAGATGCGCTTGAGGTCCTCGATGGGGAACCCTTCTTCCAAAATGAATCCGCAGCTCAAGTAACGGGGCGTGGCGCCGCTGGTAGCCACATCGTTCACCGTGCCACAAATAGCCAAGCGCCCGATATCCCCGCCGGGGAAGAAGTGGGGCGTCACCACGAAACTGTCGGTGGAGAAAGCGAGACGCTCGCCCGGTGCAAGTGTCGGCAACACCGCAGCATCGTCGCCGCGTAGCAGCTCGTCGCCCGCATAAGCCGCAAAGAACACATCGTCGATGATGCGCTTCATCATCGTACCGCCGCTTCCATGCCCCAGCATAACCGTGGTG
The DNA here is from genome assembly GCF_036667095.1 of Gordonibacter sp. Classification (NCBI taxonomy): domain Bacteria; kingdom Bacillati; phylum Actinomycetota; class Coriobacteriia; order Eggerthellales; family Eggerthellaceae; genus Gordonibacter; species Gordonibacter sp. The sequence goes on from NZ_JAVWUP010000012.1 coordinate 12,383, forward strand.
TCCATTGCCCATCCTCTTTCTTGTTTCAACTATCGCCCTTGCTCGATACGTCCTCGATACCTAGCCGGCAACTTGTTTTTTACCCTGCACGTAAACGAGTGTCGCTGTATTTTCACGACGTCTCCAGTGATGCCTACGGCGCTTCTTTCGGCCGGTTCGACAACCGTCCAACCAGCAATTACGTCCATCTTCCAAGCTCGAAACCGGACGGAATGTTTCACGTGGAACATTCCGTCCGGTCTTTCGCGCTCGCTTTATATCCTTGCTCGGCCGATACCGGATAAGCTAGATGCGCTGTCCGGTCGTCGTGACCACCAAACGGCCATTCTTCACGCCCTTGGTGCCCAGGATGAGGTTCGCAACATCCTGCACAAGTCCCGTCTCGCCGCGCAGCACAATGACCTCGAGGCAGTTGTGTTCGTCAAGGTGTACATGGAGCGACGAGATGATGGACTCGAAGCAGTCATGCTGTATGGCATGCAGCTTTTCCTGCAAGTCGCTGGCATGATGGTCGAACACGATGGTAAGCGTGCCCACGACCTCCGCTCCCGGCGTCGCGCACTCATCTTCCACCAGAGCATCGCGCACGAGATCGCGTACCACCTCGCTACGGTTTTTCGCAAGGCCACGGCGTGCCACTAAGCGGTCGAAGCGTACCAGCAGGTCTTCGGGCATCGCAACCGAAAATCGCATCAGATCGTTGCTCATACGCGCCGCCTAGACCAGGCTGACGGTGACGTTACTGGTGTTTTCCGCATCGTCTTCGAGGGCATCCTTGGCCTCGCCCAGCAGCGAGCGCACATCGTCGAGCAGCGCCTGAGCGGCATGCAGCTTCTCGGACACCGTAGTAAATCCTGCATCGCCGGCGCTGTGGCCGAGGGTGTGGGCCCAGCGGCGCTCAAGCTTGATATGGTCGTCGATCTGGTCGATCATCTGCTCGAACTGACCGGTGTTCACTCCGTTGGTGCACATGGTGTTCCTCCTACATCTATGAGACGGGGCCACGCCCCGTGCGTGCTATCATGATCGTTATACGTGGAACAACCGATGGCCGCAAGGGGCAGTGTGAAAAAATCTGCAAATGGTAACATGTACGAGGCGACGCTCTTTGAAACGCGAGAAATGTTCGCGCCTTATCTGTCCGGTGCCGCCGAAGGAGTCGTATGCGTCGTATGCATCCGCCCGTTGGCAACCAAGGCGCAGGCAGCGCTCTGCAGCTCGGCGGCAGCGCTGGGGTACGGGCGCGAGGCGTGTATCTTTGTCACCCTGCACGAGAACGACGCGGAAGAGAGTCCGGCACTCGATCCACAGGCGTTGTTCTTACTCGTAGAAGGATTGGATCCGCTCGTTGCCATCGCCGCAGACAAAGAATCCGCCACAGCTTTGGGGCAAGCCTACCACCATGCCGTCACCCTGGATGCGCCCGGCCGCCTGTTCGGACGCAGTATCGTCGCCTTCAATTCGTTCGAGAAACTGCTGGACAGCGCCCAAGGCAAGCAAACTGCCTGGGCGCTGCTGAAGAAGCTGCCGAAGTTCGGCGAGCAGTAACGGAAATGCCCTACGCCGTTACCGCCGCGGCGGCTGCGTCGAGAAGATCGGACACCTCGTCAACCGTCTCCGCTTCGGCGTAGATGCGCACAAGAGGCTCGGTGCCGGAGGGACGCATCATCACCCACGCATCGCCTTCCAGCGAGAACTTCACCCCATCACGGCGATCAACGGCCACAACCTTCTTTCCGCACACGCTCTTGGGCGCGTAGCTCGGCACGATAGCGCTGCGGAAGTTCGCCATCTGATCTTCCGTAATCGCAAGGCCCCGGCGATCGAATTCCAGCTTGCCCACTTTTGCAAACATATCGTCCACCAGCTGACCTAGACTCATACCGCGCTGGGCCATCGTCTCGGCCAGCAGCAAGGCCATAAGCAGGCCGTCGCGCTCCATGACGTGCCCCGGAATGCCGATGCCGCCCGACTCTTCGCCGCCCAGCATCACGTCGCCCTTCTCCATCTCGGCGTATATCCATTTGAAGCCGACCGGCGTGCTCGTAAGCTCCAAGCCTAAGCGCTTGCATTGGCGCGCCAGCATGGCCGATGCCGTGATGGTGGACACGACGCGTCCGGTCAGACCCTTGTCTTCGGCCAAATGGGACACCAGAAGCGTGATGATGCGATGTGGATTCACAAAGTTGCCGTGTTCGTCGACAGCGCCGATACGATCGGCATCGCCGTCGTTAATAAAGCCTGCATCGTAGCCCAGCTCGGGCACCTTGGCGATGCAGCGGTCGACCCAAGGAGGAATGGGCTCAGGATGCAGCCCGTCGAACGTAGGGTCCTCATCGCTGTTAATCTCGCATACCTCCACGCCCAGATCGCGCAGAAGGCCCGCCAAGTAACCGCGCCCAGCGCCGTACAACGGATCCACCACCACGCGCAAGTGGGAATTACGTATCGCCTCCCCGTCGACGCGCTGCTTCAGCACATCGAGATAGGGGGTCATAAGGTCCACCTCTTCGCAAGCACCGCGCGCCACGGTCGGCGCTTCGGAAAGGGCGGCCTCTACCCGGTCGGTGAAGCCTTTGCCCGCAGCTCCTCCGTCGGCCATACGCAGCTTCACGCCCAAGTACTCAGCGGGATTATGGCTGCTGGTAAGCATGATCCCGCCCACCGCGTCGTTATCTTGCGCCACCGACCAGCACAACGTGGGCGTGGGGCAATAGTCCTGCGTAAGCCTCACCGTGAAGCCGTGCGATGCCGCCACCTCGGCAGCCAGCCGCGCGTAAGCATGGGCATCCAGGCGGCAATCATGGCCCACAATAAGCGTACCCGGAGCCGCCGCCGAGCGCCCCGATGCGAGGGCCTCTTCCTTGAAGATGCGCGCTGCAGCATCGGCCACACGCACCAGGTTTTCGTTCGTGAAATCGTCTCCGATGATGGCGCGCCAGCCATCGGTGCCGAAGTGAATATCTGCCACAAGAAGTCCTTTCCACACAAGTGTCCGAGGCCGCACCTGCAGATACGCCTCCGTCCCGCTATCATCATTATAGCCAAACGGCTTCGCCGCCGGTCAAATCTTACGAAAGAGAGGATGAAAGGGAGATGAAGCAGATCGAGGCCGCGGGGGAAGCGGCCTCGATCTAGACGAGTGAAGAGAGAGGAGTTAGAGGAGTTCTTCTCTTTCTTGAATATATTCTAAATCTCGTATTATTCTATGTCAAGAATAATTATGGATAAATGCGAATTGCTGTCGGGAACGGCTCATGTCGTAGAATTCACCCCTTGTTCTTTTTGCCAAGATGCTTTCACCATGCCTTTTGGCTGATACGATAGGTTGAAGAAGCAAAACAGAGGTGTTTCACGCGGAGCACTTTGACGACGATTGAGAAGCGCTGCATCGCATGGCGCGACACGAAAGCGAGGCTAACATGGCGAACAAGGGGCTTGCAAAGAATTCCTCCGACCTTTGCGTACTGGTCACCGGCGGTGCCGGTTTCATCGGTAGTCACACCTGTATCGAGCTGCTAGGCCGCGGCTATCGCGTCGTAGTCGTGGACGACCTGAGCAATTCAAGCGTTACCGCGCTCGACCGCGTGCGCCAGATCGCCGGCGTGCAGGACGACCGACTCGCGTTCTACGAGGCAAACATTCTCGATCGCGAGGCCTTGGGACGCATCTTCGAAGAGAATGCCGTCGATGCCATCATCCACTTTGCTGGCTTCAAAGCCGTCGGCGAAAGCGTGCAGAAGCCGCTCGAGTATTACTGGAACAACGTTGCCGGCACGCTGGCACTCTGCGAAGTCGCCCGCGCATACGGCGTGAAGAACCTCGTGTTTTCGTCAAGCGCCACCGTCTACGGCGAGCCTGCGTTCATCCCCATTACCGAACAGTGTCCGAAACACGAGGCCACGAATCCCTATGGACAAACAAAGAGCATGTTGGAGCAGGTGCTGACCGACCTGTACAGAGGCGACCCCGAATGGAATATCGTGCTTCTGCGCTATTTCAACCCTATTGGAGCGCATGAGAGCGGGCTTATCGGGGAGGACCCGAAGGGCATCCCGAACAACTTGCTTCCCTACGTGGCACAGGTTGCCGTAGGGAAGCTGGCGAGCGTCGGCGTGTTCGGCGACGACTACCCCACTGCCGACGGCACCGGTGTGCGCGACTATATCCACGTGGTCGACCTAGCACGCGGACATGCGTCGGCACTTGATTGGATGGGCGGAAAAACCGGCACCGGCGATGCGATCGGGTTAGGATCGATCAAAGGCGAAGTTGCTGCCGACGGCACGCGCAGCGGCGTGGGCATCTTCAATTTGGGCACAGGCACCGGATCAAGCGTGCTCGACGTCATCCACGCCTTCGAACGTGCCTGCGGACGTACCCTTCCTTACGAAGTAAAGCCGCGACGTGCGGGAGACATCGCCGAAAACTATGCTGCCTGCGACAAAGCGCACAATGAGTTGGGCTGGACCGCCGAATACGATCTGGACCGCATGTGCACCGACAGCTGGCGCTGGCAGTCGGGCAACCCAGACGGCTACGCTACGGCTTAGCTGTCACGGACCCTCGTAATTTTCAAGCGCAGAAGAGGCGCGTCCTTTGTCAGCGTGTTTCCCTTAGCGAAAAAGGAAGCGGATTCGTCCGCTTCCTTTTTTTTGTCGCTAGCACTGCCAAGCCGGAGTAGCGCCCTAAACCTCCGCCGCCCTATAATCCCGTACTGCTGCCAGATGAACTGTATCCACCACCGCTTTGGTTGAGTAGCGAGTATGCATCTGTCGTAGAAACGACCGCGCTCGGATCTCCACCCGACTCGACAACCCCCATCATCTTCTTGGTCGCGGTCGGATCGTTGAGCACATAGGATATACCGTTGATCAGCTCAGGGGCGATAGCAGAAGGAGCCATGGCGGAATACATCGTCATATCCCCCTTGTTCTTGAACTGCTCGGCCAACCCGATAATATCACTCACCGACAAATCGGTAGTCACGCACTTGGCTGCAGCTTGGATAACCCCCGGTAAGTCGGGGACCGGAAGCGCAATGACTTTTTGCACTAAGGCGCTGATAAGCTTACGCTGGTTGGCTGTACGGGTGAAGTCACCGTCAACAAAGGCGCGGCTGCGCGCGAAGACGAGCGCAGATTCCCCGGTGAGGTGCTGCAAGCCCTCTTCGATGATGATGCGCTCGCCGCCCGGGTTGTCGGTGGTGTTGTCGGCATCCGTATCGTCGATGCGCTCGCTGACCTCGACGTCAACGCCGCCAACCGCATCGACCAATTGGACCATCTCGTCGAAGTTCACTTCGGCATAGTGGCTGATCTCCACACCCAGCAGCTGGCTGGCCTCACGGATAGTAGCGGAAGCGCCGCCATAGTTGTAGGCTGCATTGAATTTCTCGCGCCCAACGCCGTTGTCGATGTCGATCATCGTGTCGCGGGGAATAGACACCAGCGAAGCCAAATTGTTCACCGGATCGACCCATACCACGATGTTCGTGTCGGAGCGCGCACCTGCCGCATCGTCTCCCGCACGCTTATCCGAACCGATCAGCATCATGTAAAACGGCTGGTCGAAGCTTTTCTTGGGAGCAAGGATGTCGGCAATCGCATTCAATTCGTCTTGCGACTTATCGCCTTTGATCAGCTCGTCGTTGATGGAGTTGATGTACAGCGCAAACGCTGTGCCGGCACCTACCACTGCCACCAGCACTGCCGCCAGCACGCCGAGGGCTATCTTCTTGCCACGGCCCATCCCCTTCTTGGCTTTGCGGGCATACTGGGGGTTGCTGCGCGAGTACTGGTTCGCCGCCGTCTGGCGCGCATAGGCCGTATTGGCGTTGCGTCCCTGGCTACCCGGCTCGTAAGCGGAGCGGTAGCTCGAAGCATTAGCCTGTCCCATACCTTGGCTGCGGGCGAACTGGTCGGCCATGCTGCGGGATGCGATACGACCCGATTGGGCCGCTTTGGCGGAACGAACGGCCCGGGCCGACTGCGGTGCGCGCGAAGAACGTGCAACAGGGCGATTGGTCCGAGAATTGCGTGGCGTCATATAGTTCTCCTCAACGGCTTCGGGCGATCGCTTGAACAAAAACCGAATAGAACGAAAGCATACCGTCTACCAGCATCTTCTACTCTTTTCGTTCGCCGAAACCTGTGCTCGTGCGAGTTCCTTATGCGCCGCCGCAGTACCCTCTCAAAACAAACCCCATTGTTCGAGGTGGTATGCGCAAACCGCACAGTAGTCCTGTCTATTCTAACATCGATGCGAGAAGCGCCATAAAATTGGCATGCCATTTGAATAAAGCACACACAGCAAAGAAACGTTTCCCAGTATTTCCCCAAAACGTATTTGCACGGTTACATGGTTGGCCGCAAGAGGGGCTAGGCTTTCTCTTATGGCGAACAACGACGCACATAGCACGATCGAACAGCACGAGCAGCTTGAAAACCTGGCTGCAACGGCAGCTGCTCTCGGTCGTAATGTCACGCGCCTGCGCAAGCGCTCGAAGATCACCAAGCAGCGATTCGCCATGATGGTCGATATAGGTCGCCCGTTCCTCAACCGCCTCGAAGACGGGACTGCCGATCCGAGACTTTCCATAGTTCTTCGCCTTGCCGATGCGCTCGGCACGACACCCCAAGAGCTGCTGACCGACCACGACGAAGACGGTGCGGCCACCAGCCACAAGCGTTCTCGCCACGCACGCCTGTAAGGCTGGCTTCTAAACTGTTTCCTCTTTACGGAACGTACGTCGGCGCACCTTTATCACCAGATAGGCCAAGCCCGAACCCAGACCGGCGCCTACCGTATCGACAAGCCAATCCATCGGGTCGCACATACGTCCCGGCACGAACAATTGATGAAACTCATCGGTTACTCCATACGCGCTCGCACAGGCTAGTGCGACAAGACAGGCTCTCCCAAGCGGCACATGATAATGAAACGCATTGGCAAGCAGCATCCCCAACACCAGGTATTCGCAGAAATGGCCTATCGACGAGACGAGGTCAACGTCAGGCCCAAATACTTGGAGCTGAATCTCTTTCAGATTCTGGAAGACAGCCGACAGCATGCCGAGATCTTTGTCCAAACCCGTATCGGTATTCGACGACATGAAAAAGATGAAGCATGCCCACCCAACGACGAGCGCCCAGCTAAAAACAAGAAAGATTGTTGACGGCTTCTTTGAAGGTTTATTGATATCCATAGCTCTACGATAGCATAGCTGTCTACTGCACCAGGTCGAGCAGCGCATACGGGTCAGAAATTATCCAGTCAGGGTTAGCTGCATGCAAATGTTCGGCATCGTGATAACCCCAAGATACCCCAACTGCCAAAACCCCCGCGTTACGCGAGGCCGCTATATCACCGGGAGAATCACCTACGTATATCGTACGCTCCGGCACGGTGCCCAACTCTCTGATCGTGCGCAAGAGGCCGGCTGGATCGGGCTTGCGCGGTATCTCTGCGCATTCGCCATGGATCGCGCCGAACAGATCAGGCAGGTAAGCGCCGACAACATCCTGCACGCCTGCATCGAACTTGTTCGACAACACACCGAGTTTCACTCCACGGCCCTTCAGCTCGTCCAAGATTTCAGGAATACCCGGATAAGGCTCGGTGAGTTTATGCCCGTAGTAAGGATATTGTTCCTTCCATCGCTGCATAGCCTCTTCGACAGCGATCTCATCGGAATCGTCCGGAACCGCCTGGTACATGAGAGCGCGCACGCCGTTGCCCACAAAGCTCAGTATCTCATCGGAGGTACGCTCGGGAAAGTCACACTCGCGCAGCACAGCATTCGTGAGCACCACCAAATCGGGCAGCGTATCCAACAGCGTTCCGTCCAAATCGAACACAACGGCATCGACAGCACGGCTGGACGCATCGTTGTGAGCGAAGGGATTTGCATGTTCTGTTTCCATGGCAGCACCTCAGTCCTTATACGAAAAATCCAAGCCGCAGCTTGGATCGAAGTTGATATGGAGCGGGTGACGGGACTCGAACCCGCGAATACAAGCTTGGGAAGCTTGTGCCTTACCACTTGGCGACACCCGCATTTCTGCTGATCAGATGTTTCATCCGACCGAATTGAAATTATAGCGCAAGAGCATCGAAGAACCAGTCGAGCAAGCAGAAAATTCAGGGAAGACTATAAAAATTGCGCGGGGCTGGATGCAAATGTTGCTGCAACACTGCAAAAGTAAATACAACAATTGTAGCTAGGGTCTGCAAAACCGAAACGAACGGCCAGTAAAACCAAAAAAGATACTCTCGAACTTGACGCTCGAGGGTATCTTTTCACAAGCTAAGCGGTAAAGAGCAGGCTTTACTTTTTCGCAGCACCAATACGGCAGATGGTGGTGCCGCAGTCCGGACACTTGCCCTTCGTGATAGGCTTGCCGTTCTTCGTCGTGCCCTCAACGGGGTCCTGCATCGTCTTTTTGGCCTTACATTTCACACAATACGCTTCGATAGCCATAGCTGTTTTGTACCTTTCTGCTCTTTACTGAAACGGGCGCATACCCGTATTCGAACACTCGTGATTCGAGAGAATCCTGCGAGTTCATCGCCGCATTATACGGCAGCTCAGCGGACGTGCACCGGGAATGCCGCGTTGCCTTTAGATATTCTTCAACAACTCCATAACGAAATCGGAGCTATTCCCCAGCGTCTCTTCGTCGATATTCTCCAACACATCGTCGCCTTGGGCATAAAACGCCGGTTTCGCACCGTCCATTCCGGCGAGGTGCATAGCCTGGAAGCCTTGGTGTATCGCCGTCGAAGCGGCGCTATCCTGCCAGAGGATGGCCCCCGTCTCGACAGGAATCCCTGTCGCCTGCGAAGCCTTTTTCGTATAGCGCCTCATGCGCGACGACGCTTTCGCCTTACGATAAGACCCTTCACGTTCGATCAGGCTGAGATTACCCGCGCCCAAAGCATCAAGGTCGATAATGATGGACCCGCGCAAATCCTGGTTATGCTCGGCCAAAAACGCGCGCATGCCCCCATGATGCGCCAACTCAGAGCCTAAGGCGACGAACCACACCTCGGTGTTGACATCAGGGTTGCGGAACTGATAGATATGGTCGAGTTCGGCAGGTGCTTCCAAGTCTGTCCGATAAGGCTCGGACAAGTCTTCGTCATACCCCTCAGCGGCTATCTCATTCGCGCGCCCGAGGCGCTGACGGGAAAAACCGCCGCCGTTCCAGCGAGGACGGTTGTCCGAAGGAAACTCGTCGTCTTCAAGATAGGCATCATCTTCGGCATAATACGGCAGCGGCTCGTTTTCCGACACGGTATAGGAACGCTCTTCGAAGCCGTCCTCGTAACCTTCTTGATCCTCTTCTTGGAAGCTCTCCCAACCACCACGGGCGGCGCCGGCTGAACGGGCATCGAACGATTCGTCTACATCAAGCCATTCCTGAGGACTCGGTTCGACCTCTTTCTTACGCTTGCGAGAGCGCAGTTTGTCGAACAAGCGACGACCGCGTGACGTGGGCATTTCCACATAGCCAGGGCCAGCGAACGCGCCCGTCTCGGTATACTCCCCATCGTAGGCAGAATCGTCGGCATCGTCCACGTAGATGTCGTCGGGGTCAACATTTTCGAGGAGCTCGTCGCCTATGGGGGCGAAGGCTCCGGTGGCACCGGCCGGCGCGAACGATCCCGCGGTACTGACCGCGCTTTCATCCTGACGAGAAATCGATCCCGACAGCGAAGGAAGCGCCGTGCGCAGGTCGGAACGGCGCTGCGTCGGCTCACCCTCTCCGTAAGCGAAGCCACCCGTCGCGCCCGCCACCTCTTGCTCCTGCGCCGGGACGATCGACGGCAACATGGTAAGCAGGCTCTTGGCAGCACTTTTGCCTGACGCTTCCACTTCGGCCAAGGGTGCACGCTGTTTCGGCAACTCGGTTATCGGGGCGAGATTCGGGGTAGACATGCCTATGTCAGGAAGGACGATGGAGCGGCGCTGGGCGGCATGCTCAAGCGTGCCGGCACCCTGTACGTCCTGGCCGCCCGATGCATCGCTATAGGCGGGTGGCAGAACCTTGATGCGTCCGCTCGCCCCTATCTCTGCTGCCGTCACGTCGACACGGCGAGCGGTGCGGTTTTGACCTCCCCGCTCCTCTAGTTTTTCCGCTTGCGCTCTGGCAGGGTCCAAGAACGAGGGCATCCGCACGTCCTTGACAGAGGGGAGGTTGCCAAGCCTCAACTCGTTTACATCGATCGGGGGCATAGCGCTGGTAGCACCCGGCTCAGGAGAGCCAATAGCGCCGGGCAAGGGTGCTGAGAAAGGATCGACTCCCGGCTGAGCCGTCAACTGCGGTGCTTCCGTGCCGATAGGGTCGTCTCCGCCGAGGACCTGGACGCTCGGGGAAGGGGACACCTCCTCACCTGATTCACTCGTCACCTGAAGTTGCGGGGCTCTGATCTCCCTGATTCCTTCGTGCACAGACTGGAGCCGCGCCTCTATCTCGGTCATCGGACGAGGTTGGCCGTCGTCACTATGGTCTGCATTCTCGGCAAGAGCCGCCTCGAGGGCATCGGCATAGCGCGATCGTTGCACGGTTTTGTTGTCGGCTGCAGGCTTCTTCGCCTTTTCCTGAGCCTTCTTGAACCAATCTGGGACCCCGCCGTTATCGGAAGGAGCCGAGTAGGCTGACGGAACGGGTCCAGCAGCGTATGACTCGAGGACGGAAGGGGTCGGATCCTCGTCTCCCTGCGCAGCTGCGGCGTTTTCAATAGCCGTCTGAACGGTCTCGGGGGGAATGGTCATGAATGCCTCACGTGTATCATCACGTTGGGCTTGATATTCGGCATCGGTCGGAATGGGTAATGGAGGCTCTTTCACTTGCACGAGGTTGGCGGCAAGATCGGCAGACATGCGCCCGCTTACCGGCTTCCCGGTAAGGGCCGCGACAGCCGCTTTCGCCGCCGCCAAGCGCGCTCCTTCGCTTTGCGGCACGATCTCAGGGGGTTTCACCTTTGAGGCGGCATATACGATCTCGACGCCCTCGGGAACGAGGCCCGCAGCTCGAGCGGCCTCCTCACCATGTATCGTCGCCTCTTCGCTGCTCGCAAGTTCCGCTTCGCTCACACGGCCTCGTCCAACGCGGCGTGCCACGTCGAGCAGCACGGCAACTCCAGCAGCATTGCAGTTCGCAGCCTCGTTGTATGCGGCGAACTTATGAGCAAGCATTTCGATGATAGGCAATGCCACGAACACCAAGGCGATGACCAAAAGCACGTTGAGCGCAATCTCGACCACACCCGTCGCATGAAGAAACAGCGTCGTACGTACCAAAAGCAGCAGTGGGACGAAAGCCATAGCGCCTAGGTTGATCCAACGCAGCACCGGAAGAGCAGCGATGAAGGGAAATTTCAACTCCGAACGAACTTTCCCGCTATCGTAATGGGCGACTAAAACAACCTTGCGGCGACGAGAGCCGCCTGTTTCGGCCGTGTACCCGGGCTCGTATTTTGCAACGACATTCTGGCTAACACCACGTGCAAACAGCTTCGAAAGGACAGGCTTGTCAAATACCTCGGCGGCAAACAGCAGCAAGGCAGCCAGGGCTATAAGGATGGCCGGGATGGCCAGCATCGAAACGAACAGCGCCAGCACAGCAACTACCAGCGTCACTGCACAGCAGATCGCACGGGGTATATCCTCGTTTGCCGCGCCGGCAAAATCCTCAATGACAGCCGAAAGGCCGGCGTCTTTTTGCATCTGCTCGGTAATATAAAGGGCGGCCTGCTGCTCTTCCTCCGTACCAGCAGGGCGCGGGCCTATTTGCTGCGACAAATATGCAACGTGATCAACAATTTCCGGCATACTCTTTGCCTTTCGCTCACGATTTAGAGACATCCCGCTGGGCATACATGCTGTTAGTATACGCTATTTGCTTGACGTACCCAAATAATCACGAAGAAACGCATCCGCTGATCCAGCTTGTGAACGAGCCGTTGAATACGTCTCGAAAAACGCCTCGGTCGCGCGCTTGAAATCATCAAGTGCCGGCTTGGCTGCATCTTCGGGAAGATCCACCGCAATCGCAGCTGCCTCGCTATCAACCCGGTTGTAAGCATCATTCTGTGCAGCGGCTTCTCCCTTGTTTTTCGCAAGAAGCGCCTCGTCTGATGCAATCGCATAGCCCAGCGCCTCGAGACGTTTGGAGATATACGACTGGGGAGCCTCGAGGTCGAGTGCAGGATAGAGAAGCGCGATATCGGACAAAGCAGTCTGAGCTGAGGAAAAGGCCGCTATCGCATCTTCAGTCTTCTGTTTAGACGAAGCAACATGCTCGTCGGTCGTGTCGACTACCAGCGCGGCCGCGTCGCGCGCAAGGGCATCAGCGCTGACAACATCCAACCATGCTGCGCGTATACGCTGCGCGGCATCATCGGCCTGCTGCGCAGAGACGACTATCTGCTCGCCACTTTCCAGCAGAGCCTTGCGCGCCGCTACGGCAACGACAGCTTGATTCGCAGCTTCTTTGTCCCTCGACTCGGAAAGATCGACCGAAACGCTCCTGACAATACGATCGGCCTCCTCAAGCTGGTTTTGGGCTTCAGGGATGCGCTCCAGCACACCGTCGGCCTGCTCGAGCGAGGCAGTATCGAGGGGACGAGACACGATCCCATCGAGCGCAATAGCGGTTTCATTCGCCTGCCTGATCAGCTCAAGGGCACCATCAAGGCGCTCCACCTGGCTCATGTGGCGTTGGTGTCCCTGATAGAGATACCATCCACCAGCTCCTGCAACCCCCAACCCTATCAGCACGATCAGCACGGCCGCAAGCATACGGTGGCGCCGGCGGCGCGATTTGCGCCGAGCCACTTCCTCTTCGGGAGATCGTTTCGGCATCGCAGGGACCGCAAGCGCCACAGAGGGCTCCGGTTTACGGGAAGCCTGGGGAGGGGAGGGCACTGAGCTATCCTTCGAAGAGCCGGCATCGACTTTGGCGACACCAAAATCAAGGGTCCCCGGGGAAGACGACCCCGCTTCTCCCCCTGAAGCGAACTCGCCCGTCGACAAGGGCAGTCCGCTTTCTTTTGTCGGCGTAGTAAAGCTTTTCTTTCGACCAAGGGGGAGCGTGAACAGCGAAATATGCCCGAAACGCGATGAGCGGACCGTAGTGTCTTTCCCCACTTCGCCGTCGAGGTTGTTTTTTGCAGCGTCCAGCACGCTAAACGACAGTTCGTTCGACGTACCTACCGTATGCCTTTTGATATGAGCAGCGTGGCCCAGCTTTGCTTTACGTTTACCCATGAATCAGCGCAGCGGCAGAGCCGCCCCTCAGTCTTCCTCGATAATCCGGAGAGCTTCCTGCCCGACTGCCGTGTTCTCTTGGACGGCCGCAAGCTCGGAAGCAATCTCGGCGCACGTGCACACCTTGATAGTACGGCTGGGAAGCGATTTCAGGAACGATTTGCCATATCCTTTGCTGATCAGGCGCTTGTCTGCCAAGATAAGCACACCGCGATCCTCGGCCTTGCGAATAAGTCGCCCTGCAGCCTGCTTCGTTTCCAATACGGCTTGCGGCAGCACAAAACGCCTCCATGCCTGGTCGTCACGCGCGGATCGTTCACACGACAAAGGGTCGGTCGGCTTTGCGAACGGAAGCTTGGGAATAACCACTCCGCGCAAGGTGGCCCCGGGGGCATCGAATCCCTCCCAAAAACTCTTAAGGGCAAAAAGGGACAGGTGCTCATCGGCCAAGAAGTCGTCACGCAGCCCTTTCACCGACACGCCCCATTTCTGACAAACCACGCGAAGGTCGTCGGCTTTGAGCGCTGGTTGAACCACCTCGAAACACCCTTCCATCTCCCGGCGGTTCGTGAACAGCGTGAGCAGCGATCCTTGTTGGGCGCGGTGTACATCGATAAGCAGTTCTTGTAGTTTTCGCAGATAGGACGGGTCGTTCGGCTCTGGCATGTCAGAGGCAACATATACCGTCATATGCGCATCGTAATCGTAGCTGGAATCGAGTTGGCAGGTACGGCAGCGCGATCTTTCGCCTGAATTCAGGCCGAGTGCGGCTTCGAAGGTATCGAACTGCTCGCCCACGGCAAGCGTGGCCGACGCGTACACAACCGAATGGGTGCGTGCATACAGCGTATCGTTCATAGTTTCGCCAACATTGAGCAACAGCGCTTCAAGCTTCTCGGCAGCCCGATCGTTCTTACGGCAGAGCGTCGCCGCGTAGGCATACGCGTCAGGTGCCTTCTCCAGGATAACTTCTGCAGCGCGCAGCATATCCTTAAGTTCCATGGCCGTTGAGGCTATTTCGCGTTGGATGGCGGCAGCATCGTCAATGCCTTCCAAATATCCCACCAGTTCCTGACAAGCAGTCACCAGTTTTTCGGCCGAGCTTGCCATGATACGTCCAAGCGAGGCTATCCGAGAGAAGGTTTCGCTGCGGCGGATATCGTCGTTGATCCATAACTCAACGTACTCGTATCCTTTGCCACGCTTATTCGTGTCGAAAAACAGCAGATCCTTCAGGTGAACCGTAAACTCACGAGCCGTTTCGGCGTAGGCTTTGCCGGCGGAGCGAGCTTTGGCGGTAAGCGCATAGAACAGTGTCGCGCCGTCCTCTTTTTCGGGCACCACAACACGGCGTTCGGCGCGTACGAACACATTGCGCGACGCATCGTCAGCAGAAACCCGCGTGGCCAGCCGCAAGATATCCTCAGCTGACAACGCCAGGGAGAACGCACGGCGCGCTTCGGCTTCGGCACCATGGGCCTCGTCGACAACCCAGTATCGAACGGGAGGCAGCAAGCCACCGTCGGCAGCGAGGTCGCAGAACAGCAGGCTGTGGTTCGTCACCACGATATCTGCCGCCTCTGCACGGCGGCGGGCCCCATGAACGAAGCACGAGGTGCCGAAATAAGGACACTTCCGCCGAAGGCAGTCATGGCTTGTCGTAGTGATAGCGTACCGGGGCAGCGTGCGGTAATCGATCTTCAGGCTATCCATGTCGTCGTATTCGGTCTGCTCGATAAACGAGAGCAGGCCGGCGAGCGCTGGGGCCTGGGATTGCTCTTTGCCTGCCACCGCCCTCGTACCAGGACCGTCCGAGGCGATACGATCGATCTTGCGCAGACACGGGTAATGGGAGAAACCTTTGAGTGCCGCGTAGGTCAGTGC
>NZ_JAVWUP010000012.1:27642-29234 GCF_036667095.1 Gordonibacter sp.
GACTTCCCGACTCCCGTTCCTGCTTCGACCATCAGGTTCTCAGAAGCCGAGAAAGCGCAACGTACCGCTTCAGCCATGGCAAGTTGCTCGGCACGAGGTTCGAAATCATCGTAGAGCGAACCTACCAACCCTTGCCGCCCGAACGACGACTCAATAACCTCAGAAGAAGGAAATACCAGATCACGATAGGGATCAGCAGCAATAGCATCGGCATCAACCTTTGGTTTAAGGTCGATGGTCGACACACGTTCCCGTCGCATCGAGCGCAGGGAGAAACGCTGTTCTTTTTTTACGTGAGCGGAGTTTGCTTCTACGTCGAACAGGGCTTCTTTGAACGTATCATCTTTGTTGTCATCTGAAGAACCAAAATCAGACGACTCCCCTTCATCCTTTAGGGAGCTCGTCGGCAACACAGTCGAATCGGCACCGCGTGAAGCAAAATAATCGAAGACAACCTGGGTGGGCCATTGTTCGGGAGTGGCCATACGAGCGATCTCGCACACCAGAGGTATAGGCATGGCATCAACAGCGGCCAGGAGGATGCGCAGCACGGCACAAGTGGAAGCTACGTCGGCATCCGCACGATGGGTCGACAAGGGCGCTCCGAACGCCTTTACCAAATCGAGAAGTCTATGCGACTTAAAGCGGGGCAACGCAATGCGAGCCAAGTCAAGCGAGTCGATCCATATATTCTCAAGCAAGGGATACCCACTCGGATGCCGAGTGGTGAAGGTACGGTCGAACTCGGCGTTGTGTGCAACGATTTTCGCATCGCCCACAAATTCAACCAGGCCAGCAAGCGCTTCTTGCGGCAAAGGCGCATCCGCGACATCCTCATCGTGAATATCGGTGAGATGGGCTACTTCTTCCGGAATGGGCTTTCCAGGATTAACAAACGTGATGAACCAATCAACGATCTCGCCATTGTCCATGCGCGCCGCTGCAATCTGCGTCAACTCATCGTGATTGAATGAGAATCCTGTCGTTTCCGTATCGATGATCACGATATTACGGTCAAGGTCGCCGTAATCACCAGTAGCAGCTGCGACCGGGAGCGAGGCGTAACGTGCACGGATAGCCTCAGGCGTTCCGTCGCTTATAAAGTTTTGCAGGGTATCATGCGCCTGTTCGCTGTGCTTTTTCATACCTGTCAGCCTACCATCTCTCGAGACATCGCACAAACCAAAACCCCCGTGGCGCACCAGATACCCTTATCGAAAACCTTTTCAGGACTCTCTGTTTATCACAGCAGCGCCGGTTTCCCTTTCCTTGATTTCAAACCAACAGCGGCACCCTCCCTTCAAAATAATAAATCATGCATTTTACCCACAGTATCCATAATCTTCTCCTCATACGAAGACCCTATCTTTCAAGAAGGCGTGTAGATACTTCGCCCCGTCATCTCTTCTGTTTCACTCGAGAACCTTCTGGAATGTTTCACGTGAAACATTCCAGAAGGTTCTTTTTCATAGTTGCGTCTTAAACCCCTCTTACAAACTCAGCCCATCCAAGGAGACGAATCCGATCGCACGTGCCTAAAAACCTTGCTGTCTCTTAAACGACGAGATAGTTGTACAACCAAACACGCAGCC